>JAVKDQ010000195.1:0-13011 GCA_040222155.1 Roseovarius sp. | reverse complement strand
ATGAATTAGCAATCATAACGACCGGGCGGGTCAGATCTCGATGACAATGCTGGGTCAGTTCTCAGTGACATCCAACAGCCAGATGGTTGGCCAGTGGCAACCAGTTTTGTCACCCCCAACCAAGGGGCCGGGATTGACCGTTCGAGCTGATGCGGCTCCCCGACCGGGCGAAACAGCGCAAGCTTTCGCGATGAGGCTGCGAGACATGTCGAAGCCTATGGCCGGAAGTTGCAGCGCCGAAAAGGCACGCGCCGAGAAGCTCGAAAAATCGGTCCACATCTGGCCGAGCAAACGGCAGGTGAAAGTAGGTGATGCACTCGAGGTAAAGTGGTCAGGCAACGATCTGGAGGAACGCATTCCGATCTGGATCATGATATCGACGGACAGGCCCACCAGATTCGATGGCGATGGGTTCTTTGCTCTCGGGCCAGATAGCCCAAATCCGTTTGGCATGACCACCGGGATGGGTGCGCAGCGTGCAATCATTGCGCTGCACGCGCGCGGGGCCGGGGAGCGAGGTTCGGTTAGCATCCTGCCGCTCGAGGCTGAGGATCTGAAAGTGACGATGCAGCTCGTCACCTACCTGCGCGCCTGCGAGGTGGAGGTCGTGCTCTCCAGTGCGACCCGCGACATCAAGGTGTTGCCTGGAGAGGCCAACGTTGTCCTGCCCGACCAGATGCCAAATGGAAACACGCTCTTCCGCGTTGCGTTAGACAAGTTCAACCGGGTCGTTTCTTTCAACGAGACACGCATTCGCATCGTTGCCGGCAATGGAAGCGAGATCCTGAACCGTGCTGGGACCGGTGTGAGTTTTTCACCGACGACGCGTTTTCTTTCGACTGTGCACAACGACCAGATCGAGATCGTTGATGTGGTTGATGGCGCTACGGTCGCAAGGCTTGATATCGGGGAGCTTTCTTGGGCTTTCGACGATGCGCTCGCGATGACGAATGTTATTCCGTGGGGAGAAGTCAGCATCGTCTCTACGCTTGGCGCGCCCCTGAAAATTATCGAACAGGTGACCGGTCCTGCTTGCTGCCCTGCACAGCCAGAAAACACCAAGGTAATGATCAGCTTGGAGAATGCTGCGTTTGGTATTTGGGGATCTTCTGGTCATATTGTCGGATCTTTGCAGGTTCCAAGATATCGGCATCAGGAAGCGCCTCGCGGGGCCTACAGTTCACAAGGCACTGGTAGCAAAGCTCTATTTGCGCAGATTCTGGCGTCTATAGGGCCAGTGTCGCCGCTAAGCTTGGAGACCGGGTTCCATGTGCCCGACGAGTTAACAATAACCTTCTCGTTAGCAGGTCGCTGAAATAGTCGGCGTCCCAGAACATTGTTCTGATCAGGCGGGAGCGACCCTGCTCCGAGCTCGTGTCTCAGAGCGCATTTTGCCGATCTTCCTCGTTGTTCTTTGTCATGTTGCAAGCAACTTCGGCAGCCTCGCCAGATTGCAGGCGGCCATGGTCATCGTGAACTGCGCGCCAAGCCTCTCGGTGCCGCGCAGCATTGTCTGGGCCATCGAGCCCACGGTTTTCGCCCACCCGAAGGGCTCTTCGATCTTCTTGCGCCGTTTCTGCGACACAGCGTAGCCTGAATGACGGGTCGTTCGCCCGTCGATTGCGGAATGGCGCGACTTGCGGGCGACGTGCGGCGTGACGCACATCTGACGAAGGTCGGAGATGAAGTCTGCGCTGTCGTATCCCTTGTCGGCACCAAGAGTGAGACGTCGGGTCGAGCCCGGGGAGTGACGGTTGACCATCTCCAGTGCTGCTTTCCGCTCGGCGTGGCCATCGGCCTGGGTGACCTCCGCCTGCACGATCAGGCCGTTACGGTTTTCCATCAGAGTATGCCCCATGAAGCAAAGGGTGGCCCCAGCGCCGGGCGACTTCTTGTAAAGACGCGCCTGGGGATCGGTCACTGATGCATGTGTCGCGTTCGACCGTTTATGCCCGCGAAAGTCGGCTTCGGCATTTCGGTTGCGGCTGGTCTTGCGGGGCATCGGCTCGGTCTCGGTGTGGCTGGGTTCGGGGGCAGTGGTGTCGGAGGGCGGCGATGGCGGTGGTGGCGGATCGTCTGGCCCATCCACCTGGTCCGGCGGTGCGGTATCGGCTTTCGGCTGAAAACTCTTCATGGAAGCCCACGCCTTGATCAGCGTGCCATCGACCGAGAAGTGCTCGTCGGACAGCAGCGGCTTCACCTCCGAGTGAGCAAGAATGGCGGCCATGAACTTGCGCGACATCTCTGTCGTCAGCAGCCGGTCACGGTTCTTCGTGAACACCGTCGGGACCCAGACAGAATCATCAATGCCCAGTCCGACGAACCACCGGAACATGAGGTTATACTGCATCTGCTCCATCAACTGCCGTTCTGAGCGGATCGAGAACAGGATCTGGATCAGGCTGGCCCGGATCAACCGCTCCGGCGCAATGGAGGGGCGGCCAAAATCAGCGTAGATCGCCGCGAAATCGCCATCGAGGCTGACCAGAGCATCGTTGACGACCTGCCGGATCTTGCGCAGCGGGTGCCGGGCCGGAACGCGATCTTCAAGATCGACGTAGCTGAACAGCGATCCGCTCGTCTCGTCCGTTCCACGCATGATCACCTCCGGCCAACCGTCAGGAAAAGTGAATCATGTCCCAGTTCCGGCGTCCAGCGGCGGGTTTTTCAGCAGCGTGTTAAGCCATGCCAATTGGGCTTCTTCATTCGGGAAAGTTTCCAAAGCGTCGAAGATTCCGATTGACGCGAGGGAGTTGGCGTCCTCGTGGCTGAATTTTACACCAAGTCTACCCAACTCTTCGAGCAGCGCCTCTTTGTCTTTTCTAAGCCGGTTGTAAGCGCCGCTGTCATCGCTTTTGGGAAGGAAGATGCCTACGGTATCTTGTGTCCGAAAAGCAGTAAGACGTGATCCACCGGGCAATAGGATCTTCACCCAGTTCGTTCCACCATGTCGTGGTTTCGGCTGGTCGGGATGATCGAATTCGATCTCTTCAATAAATCTCTGCCAAAAGGCACGTTTCTCCGCGTTGCGAGATGCTCTGTCTGGGTTCACTACATCTTCCGACTCTTCGTCGGCGGCATTTGCCAAAGTGACAGGGTTATCAGATTGATCGACGACGATCCTCTGCTTGTGGACCTCCGACTTGAACGGGATTTGTGGCACGACCAGTTGCCTACCAGTTTCGTCGCTCCAGACCTGAAACTCTAAAAGTGCCAGCCGAGCGCCTTGGCCGTGCAGATGCTCTGCAATAGCCGCCATGTCCTCGCGAATGCCATCACCTGCGACCACAAGGTCGAAGTCGCCTGTGCGCAAGCTTTGGGCCACGGCGTCTGAAAATGCTGCTTCCTCGACTTCAGCTCCTGCCGCGATGACGCGCTCATGGATCGGATTGGAGCTTTTCCAACCTTGCTTGTTCTTCAATTGTGCGGTCAAGTCTGCATAGCTCCAGCGACGAAGATGCGCCGCATACTCTAGGATCTGTGCAACGACTTCGCGCCGCGCCTGCGGATTGCGCCAGAGCTTGCACTCGACCAGAACTAAGCGGCCACGCGCCGTAACCCCGAGAATGTCGAGGAATACGTTGCCGCCTGCCTTTGGAATTCGCAGCTCGCGGCAAAGGGGAACCATTTGACCAGATCCAAGTTCGATTTCTTCGAGCGGTAAAACTTCAGGATTGTCGAAGATCAGCTCCTGCAGCCACTTCTCGGTGAGTTCGCTGCTGAGATCGACGCGCTTGAGATGCCGGCAGGTCACGGAGCTGTCGTTTAGAAGCAGGGCAGTCATTTAGGAACGTCCTTATTGCTCACAACGGACCCCACTCTAGAAGCCTTTCCTCGCTTGTGAAGATCAATAGCTTGTGTCCTAGAGAATGAAATCCGCAGATTTGGCCTCCATGCTCCTTGACATTGCTATACCTTCGGAAATCCCTAACCGGGGATCAAACTTATCTCTTCCGTTCCGAGCTGTGTGCCGCAGGAAAGCAAATAAGTTTACTCCGGCACCTTGGCGGGGTGCCAACTGCATGTGTCGCTTCTATCAATGACATCATACGGTCGCTCAGTTCCGCGTGCAGACCCTCATCAAGAGCTGCACGCGGCGCAGAGTTGGCGCCAGGTCACGACCGTTTGATATCAGTCTCAAGAACTCGATCCAGGCGACCTCGTTCTCGCTCAGCGCAGCAGGTCCGAAGCCCGGATAACGACCAGAAGCTCCTTCCGGGTGGGCTGGTGTCTCATGCGTCATGATCTGCTCTGTCATTTGCCGAAGATGGCCCGAATTGCTGCCCGGCTCCGCGCCGTCATTCTCGGATCGCTGTTATCTGATGCCTCACGGATTTCATTCAGCCAGCCCAGTTCATTGCTCGTCACCGGCGTTCCCATGATCTCGACAAGCGCATGTGCGGCCGTGTCGCCAACCACCTGCTCCAACGTGAGACGCAGGAGGTAGGCAGGATCACATTCGAGAGCACGCGCCAGGCTCGGAACGCGATCGAGAGGAAGCTTGGTGGATCCGTTTTTCAACATGGAGAGCATGTTCTGGCTCACAAAGCCGGCCTCCACCGAGATCTCGATTTGTGATTTCCTGGGACGCAATTCCATCACACGCTGGCTGATGAACTTGGCGAGTCTCGTGTTTTCGTAAGGCTTCTTTGGCATGCCGCTTCCCGATTGTTACGTTGCTATGCAGCGCATCAGCTGCTGCTTTCTGTATAGCGACGGCCCGATGGGGATCTTCGGGGAGAATAGGATGTCTTGTGGTTGCTTCCCGATCAAAGCCTCGAGGCACGGGCAGCTGGCGAGACTGACCCCCGTCTTGCTGCGCGACAATCACGCCCAACAGCTGCAATTGCGCGGACCAGTTGGACCGCCCGGACCGCTTGGACGAGGTGGATCATCGAGATGCTCATGTGCAGCTGAGTTATGGCTTGGACCAGGGGAAAGCTGGTGCTGTGCGCAGCTCTGAATACCCTCGCGAGCCAACCTTTCGAGCGCGAAGGCACCGACCCTGAAACAGAAGTGACAATGACACTAGGTGAGATCGGGGGAGTATGGCCGGAATTTGTGAGAAACGCTTCAGAAAGGCATTGAAAATATAACGCTAACACGTTATATATCAATTACACGTTAGCAAAAGGAAAACATGCATGGCACTTTCTCCTGCTGAAATTCAGAAGGCATATCGAGAGCGCAAGAAGAAGGTCGAACGGGCGCAGGGAGACGCGACCTACCCGATCCTGAAGGAGCCGTTTTTTGAATGGCTGGAAAGGACTGAGGGACAAGGTGATTGGAGCGCGGCAGAGATGGACTTGAACTTAGCCGGGCTAGAGATGCCATTGTTTGAAGATGATGGTGGGCCGCGCCCCTTCGAAGATGTTTTCGGCGACAACCTCGACGATTACTATGTCGGTTATCAAAACTCGATAGGCCGCGCCGAGGCTATGGTTGATTTTTTGATCGGTGCCGCAAGTTGCATCGCTCTGGTGATCAACAAATACAAGCGCGAAGAAATCAAAAAGCGTCTGGCAGAGCTGGAAAGCTCGCCAGAGTTGGACAGAGCCACAGCCATGAAAGAGGCGGTGCGGCTCAACAAGATGCTGGACAAGCTTTCGAAGCAGTCCCGCATGGCCATCCAGCAGTGGAAGGTCACCGGCGTTTAAGCGCCTTTAGTCGCGACTGGTCTGCCATCAACTGTAGGAACTTGACTGCCAGACCAGCCGCATAATTGAGACGCCAATCACGAAAGGATATGAAAATGGCACTCAATCCGAAACTTCGCGAACTTATCGACATCAGTAAGGCTAGCATGAGCAGGGAGGCGCGGACAACCTTCATGAAGTTCATGAATCGCCCCAAATTGGCTAATGAGCTTGAAATGCTTGCCGACGAGCTTTCTTGCTACGGGCTTGAATGTCAGGTGGGCGAATTGGTGACTTCTGAGGATGCGCTTCCCGAGGTGGCCGAATTGGCATTCTCGCTTGAAGGTTATGGCCGTCTCTTGCGGGACTACGTGGATGCCTTCGAATGGCTGAATTACAAAGGCATTGAAGACATTCGTAAGAATTCGAACAAGATCGAAGTCACGCACCGCAACGGCAACCAGTATGATGGCCTTTGGTATCATAGGAAAGGTGCCCATGGCACCGGCCGCGACATCATCTATGTGTTCTACCGTGACACCTTCGACATCGGCTTCGTGAGTAAGGAGCGTTCGAAGAATGCTGTCGCTTTGCACGTCAAGGAAGCAGTGTTTGACTTGATCGACGAGAATGAACAGGAAGTCGTCGCATTTGGCGGGATTTGAATTGATGCTTCCGAAGTGCGCCCGGTGCTCTAGATAGAGCTTAATCTGTCATAGCCGTTCGAATAATTGCTTTACTGAAACCCGCCGGTGAAAGCTGGCGGGTTTTCGTTTGGGCATAGGTTGACGCACGTCAATATGTCCATAATGTGGACGGTAACAAGGTTACAAAAAGCTCTGTAAGTTATTGAAATTATTTATACACCGAAGAATTCAAGTCCCTCCACCCGCACCATCTTTCCTTGTGCTACCGCGCGGAGCGCTACTTGAGCACAGGTTTGGTTCGAGGCTGGTCCTCTCACCCGCACCATTCTTCGTTGGCCTACCGCCTTCGGCCACTTGAGGCCGTTTTGGATCGAGGTCGGTTTTCTTTCCCGCACCGGCAGACCGGCCATCACCATCTTGTTTTCATGGCTTGGACGCGTGCAGCTTCGCGCCATGGGCGCGGGCCAAACCGGTGGTAATGAAGGTGGAATGCATCCAGATCACCGGCCCTGGCTCGGTGGTCTGCGGGAAGATGGGGTGGCGCCGCCATCCCCCCTTGCGCCGCACCGCGCCCGCCCCTAGAAGGGCGCGTGATTTTGACCGCCGCGGACGCCTCCGCGGCCATGGATGCAATGGAAGGACGAACATGCAGGTCACCGAAACCCAGAACGAAGGTCTCAAGCGGGCCTACAAGATGCTGCTCACCGCGCAAGAGCTCGATGACAAGGTCATGGAGAAGCTCAAGGAGGCGCAGCCCGAGATCGAGATGAAGGGCTTCCGCAAGGGCAAGGTGCCGCTGCCGCTGCTGAAGAAGCAGTTCGGCCAGCGGGTGCTGGGCGAGGCCATGCAGGAGGCCGTCGACGGCGCGATGAGCGCGCATTTCGAGGAGAAGGGCGAGCGCCCGGCGGGCGAGCCGGCCGTCAAGATGGTCAACGAAGACTGGAAAGAGGGCGACGACGTCGAGGTCGAGATGAGCTACGAGGCGCTTCCGGAGATCCCGGAGGTGGACCTGAGCAGCCTGAAGGTCGAGAAGCTCGTGGCCAAGGCCGATGATGCGGGCGTGGACGACGCATTGAAGAACCTCGCGGAGAGCGCGCAGAACTTCGAAGATCGCAAGAAAGGTTCGAAGGCGAAGGATGGCGATCAGGTCGTGATCGACTTCGTGGGGCGCGTGGATGGCGAAGCGTTCGAAGGCGGCGCGGCGGAGGATTACCCGCTGGTGCTTGGCTCGGGCAGCTTCATCCCCGGGTTCGAGGAGCAGCTCGTGGGCGTGAAGGCCGGCGAGGAAAAGGTTGTGACGGTGAACTTCCCCGAGGAGTATCAGGCCGAGCATCTGGCCGGGAAGGAAGCCGAGTTCACCTGCACCGTGAAGGCGGTGAAGGCGCCGGCGCCGGCGGCGATCGACGATGCGCTGGCCGAGACCTATGGCGCGGAGAGCCTCGATGCGCTCAAGGAGCAGATCAAGGAGCGCCTGGAGCAGGAATATGCCGGCGCCGCGCGCGCGGTCATGAAGCGTAAGATGCTGGACGAGCTGGATAAAATGGTGTCGTTCGAGCTGCCGCCGTCGATGGTGGAGGCGGAGGCCAAGCAGATCGCGCATCAGCTCTGGCACGAGGAAAACCCCGATGTGCAGGGCCATGACCACGACCCGATCGAGCCCACGGAAGAGCATGTGAAGCTGGCCGAGCGCCGGGTGCGCCTTGGGCTTCTGCTGGCCGAGCTCGGACAGAAGGCCGAGGTGGAAGTGACCGATGCGGAGATGACGCAGGCGGTGATGGAACAGGCGCGCCAGTATCCCGGGCAGGAACGCCAGTTCTTTGAATTCGTTCAACAAAACGCCCAGATGCGGCAGCAGCTTCGGGCTCCGATCTTCGAGAACAAGGTGATCGATTACATCGCCGAGCTGGCGACTGTGACCGAGAAGGAAGTCTCGAAGGACGAGCTGGAAAAAGCGGTGGAGGCGATGGAAGACGAATAAGCCACGCTTCCGTTTGACGCCGCGAAAGGGGCCGCTCCGCAAGGGGCGGCCTTTTTCGTTGGAGGGCATCGGAGACGGGCGAAATCAACGTCGGTATCGTGTCGGTATCACGTCGGTATCGCGTCGGTGCGCTGAGGGCGCGGCCCGCGTGGCTTTGGGCCGGCGGGCAGGGCAGCGCGCGAGACATGAAAGCCGGGCATGAAAAAGGGCCGCGCAGCTCATGCCGCGCGGCCCCTGATTTCAGTCTCCGGAAAGGCGGAGCGCTCAGCGCTCGTCGTCGCCCTCTTCGGGAAGCGCATCTTCCACGCGCTCGGCGAGGTCGGAATCGTCTGCCGCGGCGGAGCCGATATCCTCGAAGAGTTCCGCGATCTCGAAATCGGCGGCTTCCTCTTCTTCGGCGGCCAGCTCCTGGATGGTGCGGCCCGACGCCTGCAGCTCGGCCTCTTCGGGCGAGCGGGCGACGTTGATCTTGATGCTGATCTCGACTTCGGGGTGCAGCACCACGCTGATGGCGTGCAGGCCCAGCTCCTTGATCGGGCCGGCCATGACGACCTGCTTGCGATCGAGCGAGAAGCCTTCCTCGGTGGTGGCGTCGGCCACGTCACGGGTGGTGACGGAGCCGTAGAGCGCGCCCGAGTCGGAGGCCTGGCGAATCACGATGAACTGCTTGTCGCCGAGTTGCTCGGCCAGCTTTTCGGCTTCCTTGCGGGTTTCGAGGTTGCGGGCCTCGAACTGGGCTTTCTCCGCTTCGAACTTGGCGATGTTCGCCTCGGAAGCGGTGAGCGCCTTTTTCTGGGGCAGCAGGTAGTTGCGTGCGAAGCCCGGCTTCACATCGACGACTTCGCCCATCTGGCCCAGCTTGGCGACACGTTCGAGAAGGATAACTTGCATGACGCTCTCTCCTTACTTCACGGCGTAGGGAAGCAGGGCGAGGAAGCGGGCGCGCTTGATGGCGCGCGCAAGCTCACGCTGCTTCTTGGCGGAAACGGCGGTGATGCGCGAGGGCACGATCTTGCCGCGCTCGGAGATGTAGCGCTGCAGCAGCTTGGTGTCCTTGTAATCGATCTTGGGCGCGTTCTCGCCCGAGAAGGGGCACACCTTGCGGCGGCGGAAAAACGGTTTAGCGGCCATGGTTTACTGTCCTTTCTTCAAGCAGATCAATTGCGGCGTTCGCGGCGGTCGCCACGCTCGTCACGTTTCTGCATCTGGACGGAGGGGCCCTCCTCATGCGCATCGACCTTGATGGTCAGGACGCGCATCACGTCGTCATGCAGGCGCATCAGGCGCTCCATTTCCTGAACGGCCGGCGCGGGGGCGTCAGTTTTAAGGAAGGCGTAGTGGCCCTTGCGGTTCTTGTTGATCTTGTAGGCCATCGTCTTGACGCCCCAATACTCGCTTTCGACGAGCTTGCCGCCGTTATCCGCGAGAATGGTGCCGAAATGCTCGACGAGGCCTTCTGCCTGCGCGTTGGACAGATCCTGACGCGCGATCATGACATGCTCATAGAGAGGCATGTGTGCTCCACTTCTATCAAGGCGCATTTCAAAGGCGGGTCTGTTCACCTTTCGCGACCCGTCCACGAGAGACTGCGCGGTTCAAACGACATGCGAAAGGAAGCCGCTCCTTACGATGGATGCCCGGGTTTGGCAAGCGGGCATGGCGGGGGGAGGCCGCGGGCCGCCGTGGCAATGCCCAGAGGGTGCCGTATTGCGGTCTTGATTGCATGTAAGCCTCGGGGTGAGGCAAGACAGAACGAGGCACCGGCCATGACCGCTCTTCCGCATCTGACATCCTACCACGAAGCCGCCGCTGCGCGCGGGCTGACGCGCGAGCCGGTGGCGCCGCGCGAGCAGGGATTGTCGGTTGTGCGGCGGGCGCTTTTCGCCTGCTCGGGCACCGGGCTGATGGCGGCGGCCGCGGGGCTCTGGCTCGTGCCCGCGCCGGATGCGGCGGTGATGCTGGTGAAGCTCGGCGCCTCGATCGCGATGGCGGGGGCCGGGGCGATGCTGCTGGGGCTCCTGAAGGAGGATGGCGGCAACTGGCAGGTGGAGCTCGACGCGGCGAAGGGCGAAGTGCGCACCTTCGAGAAATGCGGCGGGCAGTATTTTCTGACCGGGCGGTTCAACCTGCGCGACATGGCCGAGGTGACGCTGCATGGCGCGACGCTGACGGCCCATGACGCCGAGGGCCGGGTGGCGGTGGCGGTGCCGGTGACGCGCCGGGCCGACCGGAAGCGGTTGCGCGCGCTGCTCGAACTGGGCTGAGCGCCGCGCCTGCCGGCGCATCTCGCGCGGCGGCTGGCCCCATGCGCGGCCCGGACTCTGCGCCCCCGATGCGGGGCGCTGTTTTTTTCTCAACAGATCCTGTTCGCGGCTGCCGGATTGAACGGTGCGCCGGCTGGTCTATTTCTCATGGGCAATTCCAACCCAACCGCTTACCCAAGAGGAGTATCCTTGATGAAGACCGCACTGATGGCCGCAGCCGTCGCCCTGACCGCCACCGGCGCACTCGCCGCCCCGGAAAAGTATGAGCTGGATGCCAGCCACAGCCAGATCATCTTCTCCTACAACCACCTCGGCTATTCGACGACCTACGGCATGTTCTCCGGCTTCGAAGGCGAGATCATGTTCGACCAGGAAGACCCGGCGAACTCGTCGGTCACCGTGTCGATGCCGGTGATGTCGATGCTGACCGGCTGGGAGCAGCGTTTCGGGCATTTCATGTCGGATGACTTCTTCGGCGCGACCGAGGACGAGATGGTGAGCTTCACCTCCACTTCGATCGAGGTGACCGGCGAGGACACCGCGAAGATCACCGGCGACCTGACGCTGAACGGGATCACCAAGGAAGTGGTGCTCGATGCCAAGCTGAACCAGGTCGCGCCGCACCCCTCGAAGGACGGCCAGATGTGGGCGGGCTTCGACGCCACCACCACGCTTCTGCGCTCGGATTACGAAGTGGGGGCCTTCGCGCCTTACGTGAGCGACGAGGTGGAGGTGACGATCTCCATCGAGGCGGGCAAGGCCGAGTAAGGCTTTTCCTTCCAGACACGAGAAAGGGCGCCCGGGTTTGGGCGCCCTTTTTCATTCGTGCGCGGGGTTACTGGCGCTCGGCGGTAAGGGTGAAGGAGATATCCACCCCGAAGGCGAGCGTGCCCTCGTCCTTGGTGCCGAGCGCGATGCCGAAATCGCGGCGGTCGACGGTGAGGCTGCCTTGCGCCTCGGCCGTGTCGCCCTCAAGCGTGAGGGCGAAGGGTATCTCGACGGGCACGGCGTTCTCCTTGATGGTGAGCGTGCCGCGCGCCACGTGGCCGCCTTCGTCGGTGGCGAGGATATCGGCGGCGAAGGTGGCGGTGGGGTGTTGCTCGGCGGCGAAGTAATCGGGGCCCATCGCCTGTTTCGTGACCGAGCCGAGGGTGAGCGAGGGGATGGAGACGGTGACGGTGACATCGCCGTGGCGGCCCTCTGCGTCGGGCGCCTCGGAATAGGCAATGTCGGCTGTCCATTCGGCGAAGCTGCCGGTGACCTCGGAGCCCATCTGCTGCACGGCGATGTCGAGCCTGCCGGATTGAACGGCCCAATCGCTCTCGACGGCCGCGAGCGCGGCCTTCTCGCTTTCTGCTTGGGCGTGGCTGAACCAGCCGAGCGCCGCGCCGCCGCCGAGGGCCGCGCCCCAGATGGCGAGCGCCACCACGAGGCAGGCGACGTGGCCGGGCTGGCGGGTGGAGGGCTCGGCGGGGCGGTGGCCGGGGAGCATCCGCCGCAGGGTCGCGTCGCGGTCGATGACGTGGTGCTTGAGGGCGCCCGCGACATGGAGCGCGATGGCGCCGATGAGCACCCATTGAAGGATGTAGTGAACCGTGCCGGAGATCTCGGCCACGCCTTCATCCTTGGGCACGAAGGGAAGCGACTGGCCGAAGGGCCACCAGATTGGCGCGAAGCCGGTGGTGGCGGCGTGATGCACCCAGCCCGAGAGCGGCACGAAGAGCAGCGAGCCGTAGAGCAGCCAGTGCACGGTGTGCGCGGCCATCGCCTCGGGCAGCCTGTCGCCGTTCAGAAGGCCGGGCTTGGGCTGCGAGATGGCCCAGAGGATGCGCAGGAGCGCAACGAAGAACACCGTCACGCCGAGTGTCTTGTGGAGCGAGAAGAGCAGGGCGGTGCGGGTGATCTGGGCCTCGGTGGGCTGGGCGCCGGGGGCCTGTATCTCATGGGCGAGGTCGCTCGCGATGAGGCCGAGCGGGATGGCCGAGAGGATCAGGAGCGCGGTGAGCCAGTGAAACGTCTTGGTGACGCCGCCATAGGAGGCGCGGGTGTTGGCGAGGGGCATTGCGGAATCTCCGGTTGGGCTTGCGCCAGACGTAGCGGAAACCATGGTTCCCGCAACTGGCGTGGGCGCACAAATGCCGTGCGCGGGCGCGCTGGCCGTTGCCACCGGGGGGCGGGCGCGCTATCGGGGGGCAACGAGAACGGGAGGGTGAAAGAGCCATGAGCCGAGCATTCGTATTTCCGGGGCAGGGGGCGCAGACCATCGGCATGGGGCGCGATCTGGCGGAGGCCTATCCGGCGGCACGGGCCATCTTCGAGGAGGTGGACGAGGCTTTGGGCGAGCGGCTGAGCGCGCTGATCTGGGAGGGCGAACAGGACGATCTGACGCTTACGCAGAACGCGCAGCCCGCGCTGATGGCGACTTCTCTGGCGGCGATGCGGGCGCTCGAGGCGGAGGGCGTGGGCGTGGAGGCCGCCGCGATGGT
>JAVKDQ010000194.1:0-2200 GCA_040222155.1 Roseovarius sp. | reverse complement strand
GGTATTGCGTCGGTACGGGGGCCGGTGAGGGGGTGGGTTAATGTGGCGCGCGGTGGGGGGTGATACGAGATGTGGGGTTTGGCTTCGTGGTTGGTCGCTTTCCGACCGGGCACGCGAAGCGCCCGGAAGCGGGCGGGGCCGGGGCAGGAGGATTGATCCGGGTGTGAAACGGCCGCACTCTGTAACCCGTGTCTGCTCGGGAAGGGCTTTTCATGCATCCACGCTATTTCGGCACCGACGTTCAGAAGCGCATGCAACGGATCGCGCATGAGCTGTCTCCCTTGCTGAGAGACGATCCCGACTATGGCACCGAGGGCCGCATGTGGGGCCTCGACTCGCCGGAGCTTTCGCAGGCCGACAAGGTGGCGGCGCTGGCAAGGGTTCAGGGCGCGACGGTGAATCACTACGTTCCGAAATCGCAGGAGGCGCGATATGCCGAGGCCTATGCCGCGCGCGGGCTGGTGAACGATCGCTGGGACCAGTTCATGGGCGGACGGGAGTGCCTGGCGATCTGCGCGGACTATCTTGCCGGGTTCGACATGCCGGACGGGTATCGTCTGCATCACATCGGGCCGGCGACACCCACGGAGATACTCGACGGCCTCGAGGCCACCACGGCGGCCTGCGGGGTTCTGCCGCCGATGACGCCCGTGCTCTTCGGGCAGACGCGACGGGCGGCTTACTTTTGTCTTGAAGCTCCGGATGGGGGCGTTGCGGCCTGCGCGGGCGCGTGCCTGCGCAACCATCCCGAAAGCCGTTTCGGCAAGGCCTCGTGGTGGGGCATGCTGGCGACGCGCGATCAGGACCGTGGCCGGAGCCTCTCGCTCTATCTCGGTGCGGTGGCGACGCTGCACATGCATGAGGCGTTCGGTGTCGAGGAATTCTACACCGGGGTTCGCTCCGACAACGCCGTGTCGCGCCATGTCTGCGAGAAGCTGGGGGTTCGTGACAGCGCCTATGCCTGTCTTGCCATTCTCGACCCCGATGCCTTCGGTGGAGGCGGCTACACGAAATAGACGCGGTGCCGGGGAGGAACCCGCCTTGATGGGACGTTGGGCCACTATTTGAGGAGCCGCGTGATTGCTGGGCCGCGGCGCGGCGATCCGACTGTTGAGCGGCAGCGCTTTATGCCTGCAACTTCCGCAAAAGATCCGAGCAATGCACTTGCTTTGACCAATCGCCGGGCCGTTGGGGCGGCCCAGCGATTGCGCGGCGGCCTGCGGCCTTGATTCCGCGCCGGGGCGCTTCGCCCCAACGCCCGCTTCAGGCCGGTTTCCACCGTTTCTGAAACCGCCAAAGAAAAGGGGCGGCCCAGTCGCCGCCCCTCTCCAATGCCGGTGACCCGTAGGCCTTATTCCGCCGCCATCGCCGTTTGCGCGAGGTTGCGGAGCACGTAGTGCAGCACGCCGCCGTGCTCGACATATTCCTTCTCGATGGCGGTATCGATGCGGCTCTTGAGGGTGATTTCCTTCGTGGAGCCATCGGCGAAGGTGATGGTGCAGGGCACCTCGGCCTGTGGTTTCATGTCGCCTTCGAGGCCGGTGATGGAGAAGGTTTCCTCGCCGGTGAGGCCGAGCGTCTTGCGGGTGTCGCCCCCGGTGAACTCGAAGGGGATGACGCCCATGCCGACGAGGTTGGAGCGGTGGATGCGCTCGAAGCTCTCGGCGATCACCGCCTTGACGCCGAGCAGGTTGGTGCCCTTCGCCGCCCAGTCGCGGGAGGAGCCCGCGCCGTATTGCTCGCCGCCGATCACCACGAGGGGCGTGCCCTCGGCCTGGTAGGCCATGGCGGCGTCGAAGATCGAGGTCTGCTTGCCGTCGGGGCCCTTGGTGTAGCCGCCCTCGACGCCATCGAGCATCTCGTTGCGGATGCGGATATTGGCGAAGGTGCCGCGCATCATCACCTCGTGGTTGCCGCGCCGCGAGCCGTAGGAGTTGAACTCGCGCACCGGCACCTGACGCTCGGTGAGATACTGGCCGGCGGGCGTGCTCTCCTTGAAGGAGCCGGCGGGGGAGATGTGATCGGTGGTCACCATGTCGCCCAGAAGGGCCAGCACCTTGGCGCCCTCGAGATTGGAGATGGTGCCCGGCTCCTTCGCCATGCCCTGGAAATAGGGCGGGTTCTGCACATAGGTCGATTGCGCGGGCCAGTCATAGGTTTCGCCCGTGGAGGTCTCGACCGATTGCCACTTCTCGTCGCC
>JAVKDQ010000193.1:0-95979 GCA_040222155.1 Roseovarius sp. | reverse complement strand
AAGCCCGAGCGATGTGCTGACTTTGACGTATCGACGTGCCGGGGGGCGGCCCGTCGATGGCGCGGCGGGGCTGCGCCCCTTTATTCCGCGCCCGGTGCTTTGCCCCAGTGTCCGCTTCAGGCCGATTCCACCTTCTCTCATTCCAGATCTAGAATATCCGCCCCAGGAGAACCACCACCGCCACTGGCCACATGAGCACATGCAGCAGGTAATCGAACCAGTTGCTCGAACCCCAGCCCAGCACCCAGAAGGCCTGCCCCAGCACCGCGACGAGCGGCAGAAACCAGTTGCCGGTGACGAAACCATAGGCGCAAACCGCCAGCACCATCGCCGCCACCGGCAGCGGCGCATAGCCCAGCCGGTAAAGCTCCAGCGGGATCACCCCGAAGGCGCTGGCGAGAAAGGCGGTATAGGCCAGCAGGAACAGCGCGATTTCCCAGGTCGCGAAGGGCTCCATCGGCAGGCCCAGCCGCATCCCCGCATGGCGCAGCGCGAGCGCGGGCAGCATCACACCGAAGGGCGCGAGCAAGGCCACGGCGCCCCCCAAGGCCACCGTGTCACGGAAGAGCGCCACCAGCACCGCGCCCGAGAAAACGCCAAGGCCCAAAGCCACTGGGGCAGCCAAGACCAGCCCCGCCAGCGCGAAGACGACCCAGCCCAGCAGGATCGCCAGCGCGGCGGAGGCCCCGAGCGCGCTCATTGCGCCTCCACCCAAGCCTGGTTGAACACATGCGCCACCACGCCCCGCTTGGTGCCCTTGGAATAGCTCAGCACGATGTCGCCCGTGCCCAGCCGCCGCAGCATCGGGTAACGCAACGCGCCCTCGCCCTCGAAACGCTGGAGTTCGCGCCAGCTTGCGCCTTCGTCCTCGCTCAGAACCAGCCGCAGCAACTCGGGTCGTTCGGCCTCGTCATTCACCGCCAGCAGGATACGCGCGCCGCCCAGCCCCAGCGCCGCCACGGGCGAGCTGGGGTTCGGGATGCCCGTCGCCCGCGCGGGCGACCAGCTTTGCCCGCCATCCTCCGTGCGGCTCACCAGAAGCTCGTGGCTCGGGTCGAAATCCCGCTGAAAGGCTACCGCGCGCAGCTCGCCCAGCGGCACGATCATCGGCTGAATGGGCTTGCCCTGCCCGCCCATGCGCCGCGTATCGCGCACCCGGCCTTCCCCGTCGAGCCGCACCAGCAGGCCATGGGTCGCGCCCAGCTCGAAATAGGCGGGCAGCGCGTGTGAGCCATCCGCATAGGCCACCATTGGCGATTTCACGAGATGCGAGCGGTTGAGGAAGGGCGAGAGGTTGAGCTTGCGCGCCTCACGCGGGCCATCCTCCCCCATGCGCAGATCGACGAGCGAGGCCATCGCCCAGCCGCCCACCGAGGCCACGGTGGCATAAAGCCCGCTCTCCACCGCCTCGTTCTCGATGGTGTTGCCCAGCGTCACAACGATCTGCCGGGGCTCCATCGCCGCCCCCAGCGCGCCCCGCGTCACCAGCGGGCCGGTCTTCCCCATGGCCCAGCCCTCGCCCTCGCGCTGGAAGGCCGCGTGGTGAATATCCACGTCCGCCTGCGCCTCTTCGGATCCCTCGAACCACAGGACCGAGAAGCCGCTCTCGCGCAGCACGATACCCGGCGAATGTGCCTGCCCCGTCTCGGGCGCATAATCGAGCACCGTCTCGAAACGCGGCGCGCCCTCGGGCGCCACCGGCGCGGGCAGCGCGAAGCGCCACTCGAGCGGGCTGTCCTTGCGCCACGCCCAGAGGCTCAGGCCAAGGCTCAGCGCGGCCAATGCCAGAACGGCGATCTGAACCGCGCCCAAGCGTCAGCCCACCTTGAGGACGATCTTGCCGATATGCCCGCTCGATTCCATCCGCGCATGGGCGGCGGAGGCCTCGGCCAGCGGAAACTCCGAATCCATCACCGGCGCCACCCGCCCCGCATCGAGGAGCGGCCAGACATGCGCCTTGAGATCCTCGGCAATCGCCGCCTTGGCCGCGTCGCTCTGCGGGCGCAGCGTGCTGCCGGTGATGGTGAGCCGCCGCATCATCACCTGCGCGAAGTTCAGCTCCACCTTCGGCCCTTGCAGGAAGGCGATCTGCACCAGCCGCCCGTCATCGGCGAGGCACTTGACGTTGCGGGGCAGGTAATCGCCGCCCACCATGTCGAGGATCAGGTTGGCGCCGCCTTCGGGCTTGAGCACCTCCACGAAATCCTCCTCGCGGTAGTTGATCGCCCGCTCCGCGCCAAGCTCCACGCATTTCGCGCATTTCTCGGCGGAACCGGCGGTGGTGAACACCCGCGCGCCCATCACCGAGGCCAACTGGATGGCCGTGGTGCCGATGCCCGACGAGCCGCCATGCACGAGAAACCGCTCGCCGGCCTTCAGCCCGCCCCGGGTGAAGACGTTGGACCACACGGTGAAGAAGGTCTCCGGCAGGCAGGCGGCCTCCTTCAGCCCCATGCCTGCGGGGATGGGCAGGCAATGGGCGGCGGGCGTCGCCACGTATTCCGCGTAACCGCCGCCGGGCAGCAGGGCACACACCTCGTCGCCGGGCTTCACCTCGGTCACGCCCTCGCCCACGGCCACCACCTCGCCCGCGGCCTCGAGCCCTGGCAGGTCGCTCGCGGTTGGGGGCGGGGCATACATGCCCGCGCGTTGCAGCGCATCGGGTCGGTTCACGCCCGCATAGGCCACGCGCATCACCACCTCGCCATGGCGCGGCTGAGGAACCGGGCGCTCCGCGAGTTGCAGCACCTCCGGCCCGCCGGGCTGGCTGATTTCGACCGCCTGCATCGTGCTACTCATATCTTTCCTCCCGCTGGGCTTCAGGGAGTGGCGTTAGCAGATCACCCGACACCGGTCCAGCATCGCCATTGGAAGCAGCTCTTCCCGACCGAGGCTTCGAAGCTTTTCAAAGTGATGCTATTGGCGTGGTGTGGGTGCAACAGCGCAACCTCCACGCCGCGCATGTGTTGCCTTTCGAAGGAACGAAGATAGTATTCGAGCTATATTCCAAAGCTATTACTGGAGGACATTTTCAATGAAGCATTCTCTTGCCGCGGCCGCGGCTCTTGCCGGAATTCTCACCATCCAGCCCGCATTTGCAGATACCCCCGCAGCGGCACACTCCGCCACGGCGTGGCAAGGCTTGTTCGGAGGCGCGAACCTGGGTTTTGGGGCCACCGATACAACGATCAACCAGCCGGGAGGCGGGCCCACGCCCTTTCCCATCGCAACCGATCCCGATGGCGCGCTCCCCGGCATCCAGTTCGGTTATAATCATCAAAGCGGCCGCGTGTTGTTCGGCCTGGTTGCCGACATGGCTCTCAACAGCCTCTCGGGGGCGGCCAACGGGCGTGCGTTTGCTCCGCCAACGGCCTTTCGCACGGAATATGACCGAATGGCCACGGCACGCGGGCGTATTGGATTTCTGGCAGGGGAGACCACCCTGATCTACGGCCACGGCGGCCTTGCCTTTGCAGAAATCTCACATACCGAGGTTGGCGGCGCCGGGCCCTTTGCGGGTGTTTCGAGTTCGGACGAAGAGTTCGGCTACGTGATCGGCGCGGGGCTCGAAGTGATGACAGGGGACAACATTTCGCTCTTTGCGGAGTATTCCTTCACGGAATTCGACACACCCTCGCCAATCCCCACCGCTTTCGGCCCGCTCTTTCCGGACACCGAGCCGCTGCATGTGGTCAAGTTCGGCGTCAACTACCACTTCTGAGAGTGCAGCGCGTTAGCTGCCGGACCACCGCGCGGGCATCCCGGCGCCGCCCGGCCCCTGCGGCGGCCTGATCTTCGAGAGAAACGAGAGCGGGCCCTTCATCAGCCCGTCCACGAACCGGTTGTCGCGCGCCTGCGCCTTCACCTTCTCGAACTGCATCACATCCTCGATCCGCCGGTCGAGAAAGGCCCAGGTGCGCTCGTGGCCCTCGCTCTCGTCGCCCAGCCAGTAGAGCACGGTGGAGCCGTAGACGCCCGAGAGCGTGGCGCGCTTGGTATACCAGTTCACATCGTCCGAGCTGTCGCCCAGCGCCGTCCAGATCCTGTCGCAGGTGCGCCAGAGCGCCTGCGCGCCGTCGAGCGCATGGTGCGGCAGCGCGAAAAGCGTCATCCCCCGGCGCACCAGCTCGCGATCCTCCACCGCCTCGAGGCGGAAGCGCACCGCCGCCGCCACCCTGTCGCGGAAGCGCAGGGCCGAGAGGTCTTCGGCCTCGAGCCGCGCCAGCATCGCCTTGTCGCCCTCCTCGTGGAAGGCGAGCGCAAGGTCCACCGCGCCCCGCGGGCAAACGGCACGCGCGAGCGCGGGTGCGACCCCGGCATCGGCCACGGCGGCGCGAAACGTGGCCTCGCTCCAGCCGTCGAAGGGCACATGCGGCTTGGCCGCTTCCAGCAATTTCGTCTTCACATCGGTCTCGGTCATCTCGCCTCCTCCGGTTTCACGGGCCACCCTAGACAAACTCGAACCGCTTTGCTATACGGCGGCCTCCTGCATTTTCATGCAACTCAAACTTAGAAAGGTGGTGACACCACATGCAGGTTAGTGTTCGCGACAACAATGTCGATCAGGCGCTTCGTGCCCTGAAGAAAAAGCTGCAGCGCGAAGGCGTTTTCCGTGAAATGAAGCTTCGGCAGCATTTCGAGAAACCGTCGGAGAAGCGTGCGCGCGAGAAGGCCGAGGCCATCCGCCGTGCTCGCAAGCTGGCGCGCAAGAAAGCCCAGCGCGAAGGTCTGCTCTGAGACCTGCTGCCGCTTGACAAGCGACACGATAAAGCAAGACGACCCCCGTGGCCCTGCCCGGGGGTTTGTCTTTTGCGGGAAGCGGAACGCGGTCGGCGCTCTCCCGCCATCTTCCTGAGCCCTTGAAAACGTGGCCCGTCTGCCTTAAGCGCTCGAAATCTGACCATGGGGACCATACCGGCCGTGACACTTCACCGAAAAGTCGACTTCGCGCTGATGACAGCGATCATGATCACGCTGCTGGCCGCCATTGTGATCTACTTTACCGACAAGACCTTTTTCTGGAAGCATTTCGCAGCGGAAGACGGCTTCATCGAATACGGCACAATGCTCTTTCTCTTCGCGTCTGCGCTGCTGCTCTGGGTCCACGCGCTATCGCTGTGGGGCAAGGGGCGGCGCGGCGCAGCCTTGCTCACCCTCTTCTACGGGCTGCTCTTCTTCATGGCGGCCGGCGAGGAAGTCTCGTGGGGCCAGCGCATCTTCGGCTGGGAGTCGGGGGAGTTCTTTCAGGAGAGCAACAAGCAGAACGAAACAAACCTGCACAATCTCGTTGTGGGCAACGTGCATCTCGCCAGCACGCTCTTCGGCAGCTTCCTGACGACGGTTCTCCTGCTCTACCTTGTCGTTCTGCCGCTCTGCTATGGGCGGGTTTCCTTCATTACCCGTCTCGCGGACCGGTTCGTCGTTCCTGTGCCGGGCATGCGCCATGCCGTTCTGGCCGTGCTCAGCAGCCTCGTGATCGCGCCCATGGACGTGTATCGCAACTGGGAAGTCTACGAATTCGTCTTCAGCCTTCTGGCCTTCTCGATTTTCCTGCTGCCGCAAAATCGCGAAAAGGTGATCTGATCGGTTGGGCCTTGCAGTGGCCCTGCGCCTCGCCTAACCCGATGTCAAATCGAACCACCCCGGAAACCCACCATGGACACCGCCACCCGGATCGACCGAACGCTTCAGGGCGCCATAGCCGCCATACTCGGGCTTTCCGTCGCGCTGCATTTCTGGGATCCCATCTTCTTCACCGAGGGCTATGCCTACGAGGACGGCCCTGTTGAATACGGCACGGCGCTGTGCCTGCTGGCCTCGAGCCTGCTGCTGCTGGCCAATGCGGGCGCGCTGGCCGGCCGAGGCCTGCGGCTGGCGGCGGTGCTGACGGCGATCTACGGGCTGGTGTTCTTCTTCGGCGCGGGCGAGGAAATCTCGTGGGGCCAGCGCATCTTCGGGTGGGAATCGAGCGACTTCTTCAAGCAGAACAACAAGCAGATGGAAACCAACCTCCACAATCTTGTTGTCGGTGACCAGGCTTTGTCACGAACGGTTTTTGGCAAGGGGCTGACGGCGGTCGTGCTTCTCTATCTCGTGGCGTTGCCGCTGCTTTACCCACGCGTCGCAATCATCCGCCGGCTGGCCGACAAGCTCGCGATCCCGGTGCCCGGGCTGCGCCATACGATAGCCGCCCTCGCCTCGAGCATCGTGATCGCCGTGATCGACCAGAACCGCAAATGGGAAGTCTACGAGCTGATCTTCAGCATTGTCATGGTGTCTGTCTTCCTGCTTCCGCAGAACCGGCACAAGACGCGGTAAGCCCCGCGGCGGTGCCGCACGTCAAGCTCCACGTCACGACACCTGCAGCTTTCGCAACCGCTCTGCAGCCAAAGCGCAGCGCTCAGATGATCTCATCCTCGTCATAGAGCGGCGCGGCCTCCAGATGCGCGGTGACACCCTCCGCCGCATGATCGGCCCTTGGAGTGACCGCGATGTGAAAGAGCGCGTCGCCCTCGTAGACGGTGGGCATGTTCGATCGCCCGATCACCACACCGCGCGCATCGGCCACGAGCTCCGTTTCGGCATCTCCAAACGGGTCGGAGATGGCGCCCAGCACCATGCCGGGCTTCACCGCGGCGCCGGTGGCCACGTAACCGCGGAAAACACCGCCGGCGGGCGCCCGAACCCAGTGCGATTCGCGGGCGAGCACCGGCGCATGGCGCACCTTGGGCACACCGCGCCCGCCTATCATGCCCAGATGATGCATCACCCGCAGGATGCCGCTTACCCCTGCGCGTGCCGCCAGTTCGTCGAAGCGCAGACCCTCGCCGCCCTCGTAGAGCAGCACGTCGACGCCCATGTCCTCGGCCGCCATCCTGAGCGAGCCCTCGCGGAGCTTCGAGCTCATCATCACAGGCGCACCGAAGACGGTGCCCAGTTCCTTGAGCCGCGCGTTGCCCGGTGTCAGGCGTATCTGCGGCAGGTTGTGGCGGTGGATCGCCGCGGAGTGCAGGTCGATCCCCAGATCGGCGCGCGCCACGATCTCGTGCATGAAGATATGCGCCAGCCGCGAGGCCATCGAGCCCGCCACCACGCCCGGAAAGCAGCGGTTGAGGTCGCGCCGGTCGGGCAGGTAGCGTGAATGGTTGTGGAAGCCGAAGGCGTTGACGATGGGAATGGCCATCAGCGTGCCGGCCATGTTCTTCAGCGCCTTGGCCTTCAGGAGCCGGCGCACGATCTCCACGCCGATCACCTCGTCGCCATGAATGGCCGCCGAGACGAAGAGCACCGGGCCCGGCTTCTTGCCGTGGATCACATGCACCGAGAGCGCCACCGGCGTGTGGTCGGAGAGCGTGCTCACCGGCACATCCACAGTGCGCCGCGTGCCGGGCGAAATCACGTGCCCGTCGATCTTGAACGGCTGGCGCGTCTTGCTCATCTTCCCCCGCCTCTTCCTGAACGCGAAACCGATAGGCAAATTCGGCCCGACTGTCCATCCGGGGGGCGGCAGGCCCGATTCTCCGCCCTTGCCCTTGCAGCTTCACTCGCGCAGTGACAAGTTGCGCGCAACCGCGCGACCCCGGCCGCGCCACACTGCCTTTCACGAAAAAGGAGCACGAGATGCTTGAGAAACGCGCCTTCTATATCGACGGAGCCTGGACCGACCCGAAGGCGGGCAAGGACCACCACGTGATCGACCCCTCCACCGAGGAGCCCTGCGCGGTGATCAGCCTTGGCGGGCAGGCCGATACCGATGCCGCCGTGGCCGCCGCCAAGGCCGCCTTCCCCGCATGGGCCGCCACCTCGCCCGAAGAGCGCATCGCCTATCTCGAGAAGATCCTCGAAGCCTACAAGGCGCGCAGCGAGGAGATGGCGCAGGCGATCAGCATGGAGATGGGCGCGCCCATCGACATGGCGCGCGAGTCGCAGGTCGGCGCGGGCATCTGGCACTTCAAGGGCTTCCTGAAGGCCGCGAAGGAGTTCGAGTTCATCGCGCCGCTGGGCGATCACGCTCCCAATGACCGGATCATCCACGAGCCCATCGGCGTGGTGGGCATGATCACGCCGTGGAACTGGCCGATGAATCAGATCTCGCTCAAGGTGGGCGCGGCGCTTGTGGCGGGCTGCACCATGGTGCTGAAACCTTCCGAGGAATCGCCCATCTCCGCAATGATCTTCGCCGAGGCCGTGGATGCGGCGGGCCTGCCCAAGGGCGTCTTCAACCTCGTCAACGGCGATGGCGTGGGCGTGGGCACGCAGCTTACCGCGCATGACGATGTCGACATGATCTCCTTCACCGGCTCCTCGCGCG
Source organism: Roseovarius sp. (assembly GCA_040222155.1). Taxonomy (GTDB): domain Bacteria; phylum Pseudomonadota; class Alphaproteobacteria; order Rhodobacterales; family Rhodobacteraceae; genus Roseovarius. The sequence continues at coordinate 87,668 of JAVKDQ010000193.1, read as the reverse complement.
CCGGCAAGCTGATCTCCAAGGGCGCTGCCGACACTCTGAAGCGCGTGAGCCTCGAGCTGGGCGGCAAGGGCGCCAACCTCGTCTTCGCCGATGCCGACGAGAAGGCGGTGAAGCGCGGCGTGCTGCATTGCATGAACAACAGCGGCCAGAGCTGCAACGCCCCCACGAGGATGCTGGTGCAGCGCGAGATCTACGACCAGGCCGTGGAGACAGCCGCCGAGGTGGCCAACAGCGTTTCCGTGGGCTCCGCCCATGACGCGGGCCGGCACATGGGCCCGGTGGTGAACGCGGTGCAGTTCCAGAAGATTCAGGATCTCATCCAGAAGGGCATCGACGAGGGCGCGCGCCTCGTGGCCGGCGGCACGGGCCGCCCCGATGGGCTCAACCGCGGCTTCTTCGTCCGCCCCACCGTCTTCGCCGATGTCACCAACGACATGACCATCGCGCGGGAGGAAATCTTCGGACCGGTGCTCTCGATCATGGCCTTCGACACCGAGGAAGAGGGGATCGCCATCGCCAACGACACCGTCTACGGCCTCACCAACTACGTGCAGACGCAGGATGGCGCCCGCGCCAACCGCCTCGCCCGCGCGCTGCGCTCGGGCATGGTGGAGATGAACGGGCAGGGCCGCGGCATGGGCTCGCCCTTCGGCGGCATGAAGCAATCCGGCAATGGCCGCGAGGGCGGCAAATGGGGCATCGAGGACTTCACCGAGGTGAAGGCCGTCTCCGGCTGGTCCAACGCCGGCTGACCCCTTGCGCGCTCATGCGTTCATCCTGCATCTGCCCCGGGCCACCGCCCGGCGGGAGAACGCCCATGCGCTGCTTGAAAGCTGCGGCCTGCCGGGAGAAATCTGGCAGGCCGTCGATGGCCGCGCACTTTCGGAGGAAGAGCGTGCGGGAGTTCTGGGCGAGCGGCTCTTCGAGCCACCCTACCCCTTCCCCCTCAACCCCGGCGAAATCGGCGTGTTCCTGAGCCAGCGCGCCATCTGGGCCGAGATCGTTGCGCGCGGCCTCGATGCCGGACTGATCTTCGAGGATGACGTGGCGCTCGATACCGGCACCTTCGCGGAGGCGCTGGTTTTGGCGGATGACCATGCGCAAGCGTATGGTTATTTGCAACTGCAGAACCGCCCGCCCGAAGGCGCGGGCGCGCCGCTTGCCACGCGCGGCCCCTGCCGCCTCACCCAGCCGCAGGTCACGCCCCTGCGCGCCTCCGCCCAGCTGGTGACCCGCAAGGCCGCCGAGCGCCTTCTCGCCCGCTCCGAACGGTTCGACCGGCCCATCGACACCTTCGTGCAAAGCCACTGGCACACCGGGTTGCGCCCCGCCGTCATCTACCCCGCGGGCGTGCGCACCATCTCCGACGCGCTCGAAGGCTCCACCATCCAGGGCGGCAAGCGCGGGCTTGGCGAAAAACTGACCCGCGAGATCCGCCGCTTCCGCTACCGCCGCCGCATCGCCCGGCTCTCGGCCACCAGCCCCGCGCCCGATCGCATGGAGGCCGCGCCATGATCTACACGCGCCTCTTCGGCGGGGCCGGCAACCAGATGTTCCAATATGCCGCCGGACGCGCGCTGGCCGATCACCTCGGCACCGATCTGGTGCTCGACCGGCGCTACATGCGGCTCTGGGATGAAAGCCGGGGCGACTGCTTCGAACATTATGCCAATACCCGCTTCCGCGAGGTGGAAAGCCTGCCGCCTTCCAAGTTTGACGGGATGCTGCGCTATGGCCTCTGGCGCCACCTCGGCCGCAACCCGCGCTTCCGCCGTGAGCGCGGCCTCGGCTTCGACGCGGGCTTCTTCGACACGCCCGACAACAGCTACCTGCACGGCTACTGGCAATCGGAGAAATACTTCACCGCCAATGCCGGGAGGCTGCGTGCCGAATTCCGCCTCACCACGCCCATGAACGAGGCCAACCGCGAGATGGCAGCCCGTATCGGCGCGGCGCAAGTGCCCGTCTCCGTCCATGTCAGGCGCGGCGATTACGTGGCCGATGGCGGTTTCGCCGCCTGCCCACCCGAATACTACACCAACGCGGTCGATCTGCTCACGGAACGCAGCGGCGCGCCTCTCACCTGTTTCATCTTCTCGAACGATCCCGAATGGGCGCGCGACAACCTCACGCTCGGCGCAGAAACCGTGGTGGTCGACATCAACCCCGAAAGCGCGGGCCATTTCGACATGCACCTGCAATCGCTCTGCGCGCACAACATCATCGCCAATTCCACCTTCTCCTGGTGGGGCGCATGGCTGGGCGAGACACCCGAGAAAACGGTGATTGCGCCCAAGACATGGTTCGCGCCCGGCAAGCCCGCCAACCCCGATATCTGCCCGGACCGCTGGCTGAGGCTCTGAGCCGCTTTCCGAGCCGCGCGAAACCGCCTATCACTGCGCCATGAAGATCACCCCCGATATCGCCCGCGCGGCCTTTCTGCCCGAGACGCTGCACAAGCGCGACATCTTCTCTGAGACCCATTCGGGGCATCTCGAGGGTGTTCCCGATTTCCCCGTTGTGCTACGCCGCCTCGACCGCGTGCCGCTCTACGCCAAGCCCCTGTCGTGGTGGCTCGCGCGGAAAGAGATCCGCGCCCTGCGCGCCGTGCAGGGCATCGAGGGCTGCCCGGTGCTGGTGCGGGTCGACAAGACCGGCCTGCTGCGCAGCTGGACACAAGGCACACCGCTGCACCTCGCCCGCCCCGAGGGCGTGGAATGGTATCGCGACGCGCGGCGCCTCCTGCGCGAGATGCGCCGCGCGGGCGTCACCCATAACGACATCGCCAAGCCACAGAACTGGCTGATGACCCCCGATGGCCGCGCCGCCGTGATCGATTTCCAGCTCGCCTCGGTGCATCGCCGCCGCGGCAAGCTCTTCCGCATCATGGCGCGGGAGGATCTGCGCCACCTGCTCAAGCAGAAGCGCGCCTACGCGCCCCACCTGCTCACGCCCTCCGAGAAGGCCATGCTCGCCCGCAAGGCCCTGCCCTCGCGCCTCTGGATGGCCACCGGCAAGAAGCTCTACAATTTCGTCACAAGGCGGCTGATGAACTGGTCGGATGGCGAGGGCACCGAAGACAGGGTAGAGCGCCAAGGCCCCGCCCTGCGTGCAGCGCTTCTCGCCAACACAAGTGTGCGCGAGGTCGCGCTCTGCACCTTCGCCCTGCCCGCCAAGGGCGTGGGCCTTTACGTCTTCGCCGAAACCGAGCTTACGGAGGCCGAGCTGCGGGCGCTCGCGCCCGATCCCAAGCCCGATCTCATCCAGCCCGTGGCCACCCTGCCCCGCCACGACAGCGGCGCGCCCCGGCTCGACGCTCTACAACTCATAGCCGCCAACCGGCTGGATGAGGTGACAGCGCTGCTGGAGCGCGAACCCGATCTCGCGGAGAGCCTCAAGCCCATCCTCGCCGATCGCCTCAACCTCACCGACCGCTCGCGCTAGAACGGCGCCTTCGCCCGGAAGGTCATCCCCGCCCCGCCATCGGGATGGCGCAGCCGCAACTCCTCCGAATGGAGCATCATGCGCGGAAAATCCCGCGCCGCGCCCTCGGCATAAAACGGGTCGCCCAGAATGGGATGCCCGAGCGAGAGCATGTGCACGCGCAACTGGTGGCTGCGCCCGGTCTTGGGCATCAGCCGCACCCGCGTCTCGCCCTCACCATACCGCTGCACCCGCCACTCGGTCAGCGCAGGCTTGCCCCTCTCTTGGCAGACCATCTGCTTGGGCCGGTTCGGCCAATCCACGATCAGCGGCAGATCGACCTCGCCCGTCTTCGGCTCCAGATGCCCCGCAACCCGCGCCACGTAGGTCTTCTTCACATGCCGCCGCTCGAATTGCAGCCCGAGATGGCGCTGCGCATGCGGCGTGAGCCCGAAGACCATCACGCCGGAGGTGTCCCGGTCCAGACGATGCACGAGCTTGACAGTCGGATAGGCGACCTCGAGCCTCGAGAGCAGGCAATCGGCCAGATGCTCCCCCCGCCCCGGCACCGAGAGCAGGCCGGCGGGCTTTTCGACCACGACGATCTCGTGATCTTCGTGCAGAACCCGCAAAGGCTCCTGAGGGGGGTCATATCCATCGGACATGCCGCCCCTCTACACCGCAGGCGAAGCGTATGCCAGACGCGCGGCCCGGTCTTTCATCTTTCCCGAAATACTCCCGCCGGAGGCGAAAAATCTCAGGCCTTCACCCGCTCCGACTTCGGATCATAGATCGGCTTGAGGCTCGCTTTCGCCGTCACCCGCGTTCCCATCACGTCGATCTCGTAGGTCGAGCCCAGCACATCCGCCGCCTTCTCGCCCTCGCAGGGCACATAGCCCATCCCCACGGCGCCGCCGAGGTGATGCCCGTAATTGCCCGAGCTGACATAGCCTACGATCTCGCCATCCCGCAGGATCGGCTCGTTGTGGTAAAGGAGCGGCTCGGGGTCTTCGAGCAGGAACTGCACCATCCGAAACTTGGGCCCGCTCTCCTTGCGCGCGGCAACGGCGGCCTTGCCGATGAAATCGGGCTTGGAGAGGTCCACCGCGAAGCCGAGGCCCGCGTCGATCACGTGATCCTCGCAGGTGATGTCATGGCCGAAATGCCGGAAGGCCTTCTCGATCCGGCAGCTGTCCATCATGTGCATCCCGCAGAGCTTCAGCCCCAGATCCTGCCCCGCCTCGTGCAGCACCTCGAAGACATGGCCCGCCATGTCGGCGGAGATGTAGATCTCCCAGCCAAGCTCGCCCACGTAGGAGACGCGATGCGCCCGCGCCAGCCCCATGCCGATCTCGATCTCCTGCGCCGTGCCGAAGGGGTTGACCTCGTTGGAGAAATCGGCGGGCGAGACCTTCTGCAGAAGCTCCCGCGATCTCGGCCCCATCACCGCCAGCACGCCCTCGCCGGCGGTCACGTCGGTGATCACCACCCGCCGCTCGCCCACGTGGCGGCGCATCCGGGTTTCATCGGCCAGCCGCGTGGCGGCCGGCGTCACCACGAGGTAGGCCGTCTCCGAAAGCCGGGTCACGGTCACATCCGCCTCGATGCCGCCCCGCGTGTTGAGGAACTGCGTGTAGACGATCTTGCCCACCGGCACCGACATGTTCGCGCCGCAGACATGGTTGAGAAAAGCCTCCGCATCCGGCCCCTCCACGCGCAGCTTGCCGAAGGAGGTCTTGTCATACATGCCCACCCCCTCGCGCACCGCCCGGTGCTCGGCCGCGGAATTCTCGAACCAGTTCTGCCGTTTCCACGAATAGCGGTATTCGCGCGCCTCACCCGCATTGGCAAACCAGTTGGCCCGCTCCCAGCCGCGCGTCTCGCCCATCACCGCGCCATGCTCGAGCAGGTGGTGATGGAAGGGCGAGCGCCGCACGCCGCGCGCCGTGGCCATCTGCCGGTAAGGGAAGTGATCGGCATAAAGCAGCCCCAGCGTCTCGGTGGAACGGTGGTAGAGATAGGTCTTGTTGCCCTGGAACGGGTGCATCCGGGCAATGTCCACATCGCCGAGGTCGAAGGGCTTCTCGCCATCCTCCATCCATTGCGCCAGCGCCATGCCCGCGCCGCCCGCGCTCTGGATGCCGATGGAGTTGAACCCGGCGGCAACCCAGACATTCTCCATCTCCGGCGCGAGCCCGATATGGTAGGCGTCATCGGGCGTGAAGCTCTCCGGCCCGTTGAAGAAGGTATGAATCCCCGCCTCGGCCAGCATCGGCATCCGCTTGCAGGCGGCCTCGAGGATCGGCTCGAAATGGTCGAAATCCTCGGGCAGCTGGTCGAACTCGAAACTGTCGGGAATGCCGTCCATCCCCCAGGGCTTCGATTTGGGCTCGAAGGCGCCCAGCATCATCTTGCCGGCATCCTCCTTGTAATAGGCGCATTCGTCGGCCACCCGCAGCACGGGCATCTGGCTCAGCCCCTCGATCGGCTCGCTGACGATGTAGAAATGCTCGCAGGCATGCAGCGGCACGTTCACCCCCGCCATCCGGCCCACCTCGCGGCCCCACATGCCCGCGCAGTTCACCACCATGTCGGCCTCGATATGGCCCTGCTCGGTGCCGTCGTCGCTCACCCAGTCCACCCCGGTGATGCGGCGGCCATCGCGGGCCATGCCGGTGACCTTCACGCGCTCCTTGATGAGCGCACCGCGCTGGCGGGCGCCCTTGGCCAGCGCCAGCGCGATGTTCGCGGGGTCGGCCTGCCCGTCGGTCGGCAGCCACACGCCCCCGGTGACGCCATCGAGGTTGATATGCTCATAGCGTTCCTTCACCTCCGCGGGGCTCAGCTCCTCCACCGGCACGCCGAAGGCGCGGGCCATGGCGGCGTTACGGTAAAGCTCTTCCAGCCGCTCCCCGGTCAGGGCAACCGAGACGGAGCCCACCTGGCGCATCCCCGTGGCCACGCCGGTTTCCTCCTCCAGCCCCCTGTAAAGCTCTGCCGAGTAGCGCGCGAGCTTGGTCATGTTGGCCGAGGCGCGCAGCTGCCCGATCAGCCCCGCCGCGTGCCACGTCGTGCCCGAGGTCAGCTGCTTGCGCTCCAGCAGCACCACGTCCTTCCAGCCGAGCTTGGAAAGGTGATAGGCCACCGAACAGCCGATCACGCCGCCACCGACGATCACGACACGCGCTTTTTGGGGAAGATCAGACATGGTTCAGGGCCTCCATCGCGGGCAAGGTAGGAATTTCGAGCGGCACGATGCCACGGACAGGCCAGCCGGGATATGTCGTTTTCGACAGTGAGTCCGCCAAATTCATCGCCTTTCCCGTTTCCACGCGGTGCCGCGCCGTTGCTCGCGCATCTCCCGGGGCGTGAGGCCGAAGAACTCTTTGTAGAGGGCCGAAAAGCCGCTCGAGAAGCCCGTGGCAAGGCCGATCTCGTGAATGCTCATCGAGGTGTTGAGCAGCAGGTTGTTGGCCTGCGCCAGCCGCAACCGGCGGTAATAGGTCTTCGGCGTGGCATCGAGATAGGTGCGGAACTTGCGCTCCAGCGTCCGGGCCGAAACGCCCAGCTCGTCCACGAGGTCACCGATCGCCACCGGCTCCTCGATATGCGCCTGCATGATCTGCACCGCCCGGTCGAGATCGGCATCGCCGGTGCTCACGCCCGTTGTCCCGCCCATCGGCTGGCGGGTGGAGAAATCGCGGATGCGCTCGTGGAGGAAGATATTGGCCACCGTGGTGAGCGTGGCCGAGGGCACATGTTCGCGGATGACGGAGAGCACCACGTCGAGCGTGGTGCCCATGCCCGCGCAGGTCACCACCGCGCCATCCTCGCTGGCAAGCTGCGTGCCCGCGCCGAATAGCTCCATCCGCTCGCGCAGGATCACAGAGTTCTCCCAATGGGTGGCCAGCCCCTGCGCCTCGCCGCCCTTCTCCTTGAGGTAGCGGCTCGCAGCCTCGGCCAGCAGGAAGACCTTGGCACCGCCCCGTATGTAGCGCCGAAGCGGCTGACCCATAGAAAGCTCGGGCGCCATCGGGTCACGGTTGCCGATGACGAACACGTAATCCGGCCGCGCCGTGGCGCTGAAAGGCTCCGTTTCGACAACCGCGCCCGCCGGGCTCGCCACCGGTCCGCCCTTGGCCGAGCGGCATATCCAGCCGAAGACGGGCACCGCGCCCACCCGATTGGTGATGCGCAGCGCATCGGCGACGGCGGCGAATTCGGTGAGCACGAAGCCCTCTGTCAGCACGATGTCGAACTGCACCGGCCTTGGCGTGTCGCCATTCTGAGAGCGCCCTGCCATCGGCCTCATACGATCTCGTGGCCCGCGGCACGTAGCTGCCGCGCCAGTTCCGCGATATGCGCGGGGCCCACTTCGCAGCAGCCGCCCACGATGGTGGCTCCCTGCGCCACCCAGCCCATCGCGAAACCCGCATAGGCCTCGGGGCTCAGGTCGGTGCGGGCCTCCAGCGCATCCACCGAGGGAAGATCCTTCAGGAACGCCTCGCTGATGCGGGTGAAGCCGTTGCCGTAGGCGCCGTAAGGCCGCCCAAATTCGCGGATGATCTCCAGCCCCGCGCCAATCACCTCGGGCGGCGAGCAGTTGATCAGCACCGCCTCCGGGGCGAGCCGCTCGATGATGGGCGCGAGCCGCTCGAGCTTCTCGCCCGAACGCAGGCGGGTGCCGTCCTCGTCCTCCACGGTGAGCGCCAGCCACACCGGCAGCCCGCCGCCATGCTCGCGAGCCGCCACCAGCGCGCCCTCGGCCTGCTCCACCGAAGACATCGTCTCGAAGAGCAGGATGTCGACATGCTCGCGCAGAAGGGCGAGCGGCTCGGCATAGAGCTTCACCGCATCGGCGACAGGCGGGCAGATATCGGGCCGGTAGGAAGCGCCGAGCGGCCCAAGTGATGCCGCCACCCAGCCCGACCCATGCGCATCGCGCGCAATGCAGGCAGAGCGGGCGGCCACCTCGCAAAGCTCTTCCAACTGCCCCTGCAGGCCCACGCGAAGCAGCCTGTCGGGCAGGGTCGCATAGGTGTTGGTGGTGGCAATCGTCGCACCGGCATCAAAATAGTCGCCATGCACCGCCGTCACCATCTCGGGATGCTCGATCATCACCTTGACGGACCAGAGCGGCGTCGCCCGGTCGCCCGAGCGTTTCACCAGCTCCTGCCCGATGGAGCCGTCGAGAAGCGTGATCTGCGTCATGCGCCTTCCCGCCCCGGCGGCAGCAGCACGAACTTGCCCGCCTGCGCCTTGGTCTGGAACTCCGCCTGCGCCGCGGCAATCTCCCGCATCGGGAATGTTTTGGAAATCAACGGCCTGACCTGCCCGGCATTCACCATTTCCACCAGCTTCGCAAAAACCTCCGGCGGCTGGTAGGTGCAGCCGTGCAGGGTGATGTCGCGCAGGTAGACGCGGCGCAGGTCGGCCTCGACGATGGGCCCTCCGATGGCGCCCGCCACGGCATAATGCCCGCCGGGCCGCAGCGCGTCGATCAGCGCGCCGAAAGCGCCACCCGCGACCACGTCGATCACCGCGTGGAAGCGGTCCTCCGGCAAGGGCGCGCCCCGGTCCAACGTCTCGGAAGCGCCGGCGTCGCGCACCATCGCGGCCTTCGAGGCCCCGCAGATGCCGGTCACCCGCGCGCCCATCGCCGCGGCAAGCTGCACCGCCGCCATCCCCACGCCGCCAGAGGCACCTGAGACGAGCACCTCCTGCCCTTCCGCCACGCCCGCGCGGTGCAGAAGCCCCGCCGCGGTGCCGAAGGCGCAGGGGATCGCGGCCAGCTCCACATCCGACAGAGGCGCATCGCTCACATCATGGAGGTCGCGCGCCTCGACAAGGCAGTATTCCGCGAAGGCTCCGTCATATTCCGAGCCGATGGCGACGAAGCCCACCGGGTTCTCCTCCGTGGGGCGCGGCTGGTTGATCGGGCAGATCACCCGCGCGCCCATCGGCAGGCCTTCCACGCTCGCGCCCAGCGCCACCACCTCGCCGCAGAGGTCTCCCCCCTGGATGCGCGGAAACTGAAGCGCCCCGCCCCAGCCGCCCGCCGTCTCCTCGCCCACCGCCGCGCTCTCGTCGGTCGCGCCGGTCACCTCCGCCGCATACCAGCCGATGCGCGTGTTGATATCGGTGTTGTTGACCCCCGCTGCCAGCACGCGCACCAGCACCTGCCCCGGCCCGGGGCGCGGCACCGGGATATCCTCGCGCCATTCCAGCGCCTCCGGCCCGCCGTGGCGGGTGAGGTAGACGCCGGACATGACGCGTGGCAGTTCCATCAGGCGCGCAGCCTCTCGTTCTCCGGGTCCCAGAGCGGCGCATCGGGCTGCACCACGGCAGGCCGCCGCTCGCCATAGATCTCCACCTCGAGCTCGGTGCCCGCATTGGCGAGGTCGGCCCTCAGCATCGCCAGCGCCACCGAGGCGTTCACCCGGTAGCCCCAGGCTCCGCTCGTCGTCTCGCCCACGATCTCGCCCTTGTGCCAGATGGTCGACATATAGGGCGCATCCGCCTCGCCGGCATCGACGGTAAGCGTCACGAAGGCCTTCTTACGGCCCTGCTGCTTCTCGCTCAGAAGCGCCGCCTTGCCGGTGAAATCCTGCGGCTTGTCGAATTTCACGAACCGCTCCAGCCCACCTTCGAGCATCGAGTAATCGGTGGAAAGGTCGCCCTTCCACGCGCGGTAGCCCTTCTCGATGCGCAGGGAGTTGAGCGCATACATTCCGAACGGCTTCACACCCTTCTCGATGATCGCGTCGTAAATCGCCGGGATCGCGGCATTCTCCGCATGGATCTCCCAGCCCAGCTCGCCGGTAAAGCTCACTCGGATCAGGAAGGCCTTCTGCCCCGCCACGGTGCAATGCTGGTGGCTGAGCCACGGCAGCGAGAGGTCGCCATCGGTGAGCCCTTCGAGCACTTCACGGCTCTTCGGCCCCGCCAGCAGCAGCGCATCGCGCTCGGTGGTCGTTTCTTTGACCGTCACACCCTCCGGCACGGAGTTTCGCACAAGCTCACCATCGTGCCACTGCGCGGTGGCTGCCGTGATCAGAACGAAGCTGTCTTCCGCGAGCCGCACGCAGGAGAACTCGGTGAGGATACGCCCGCGGGCATCGGCGACGTAAACGAGGTTCATCCGCCCCACCTTGGGCAGCCCGCCTGTGACGAAGCCGCGCAGCCAGTCATCCGCACCCTCGCCTTGTACCCACAGCCGCGTGAAGCCCGGCAGGTCGAGCACGCCGCAGGCATCGCGCACCGCCTCGCATTCCTCGCGTACCCGCTGTTCCCACGGCCCCGAGCGGTTCCACGTATGGGTCGCCTCCTCCGAGGTGTCATCACCCGGCTTGGCAAACCAGTTGGCCCGCTCCCAGCCGTTATAGGCACCCATCTGCCCGCCCAGCGCCTTCACCCGGTCATGCACGGGCGAAAGCTTCTTGTCGCGCCCCGCGGGCCATTCGTGATGCGGGAAATGCATGGCGTATTCGTGGCCATACACCTCCATGCCCTTCTGGATGCAGTAATCCTCGTCGGTATAGTCGGTGTAGCGGCGCGGGTCGCAGGCCCACATGTCCCATTCGGTCGCGCCTTCGGTGATCCATTCGGCCAGCACCTTGCCGCCGCCGCCGCCCTGCGCGATCCCGAAGGTGAAGACACAGGCCTCGAAGGCATTGGGCACGCCCGGCATCGGCCCCAGCAGCGGCATCCCGTCGGGGGCGTATGGTATCGGGCCGTTGATGATCTTGCTGATGCCGGCATTGCCCAGAAGCGGCACGCGCGCCATCGCATCGGTCACGATCTCCTCCACCCGGTCGAGATCCTCCTGCCAGAGCTGGAAGCTGAAATCGTCAGGCATCGGGTCGTCGGGCGTTACCCAATGCGCCTTGCAGCGCGGCTCGTAGGGGCCGAGGTTGAAGCCGTGCTTCTCCTGCCGCAGGTAATAGGAGACATCCACATCGCGCAGGAGCGGCAGCTTGTGGCCCTGCTCCTTGCTCCACGCCTCCAGCTCGGGGATCTCCTCCGAAAGCAGGTACTGGTGGCTCATCACCATCATCGGCACGGTGCGCCCGCCATAGGGCTTGAACCATTCGCCCACCCGCTGCGCGTAATAGCCCGCCGCGTTCACCACGTATTCGCAGCGAATCTCGCCCTTCTCCGTCTCAACGATCCATTCGCCGTTTTCCCGGCGCACACCGGTGGCGGGCGTGAAGCGCAGCACCTTCGCGCCCATGTCGCGCGCGCCCTTGGCCAGCGCCTGCGTCAGCTGCGCGGGGTCGATATCGCCATCGTTGGGGTCGTAGAGCGCGCCCTTCAAGTCATGCGTCTCGATGAACGGGTAGCGCGCCTTGATCTCGTCGACCCCGAGGATTTCGAGGTCCATCCCCTGGTAGCGCCCCATGCCCTTGGCGCGCTCGAATTCCTGCATCCGCTCCTTGGAATGGGCCAGCCGGATCGAACCCGTCTGGTGGTAGTTCATCGGGTAATCCACCTCGGCCCCCAGCCGCGCGTAAAGCTCGGTGGAATAGCGCTGCATGTTCATCACCGACCAGCTGGTCGAGAAGGTGGGCACGTTGCCCGCCGCATGCCACGTGCTGCCCGCGGTCAGCTCGTTCTTCTCAAGAAGCACGCAGTCGCTCCAGCCCGCCTTGGCGAGGTGATAGAGGCACGAGGCCCCCACCGCGCCGCCGCCGATGATCACCACCCGTGCCGTTCCCGGAAAATCGCTCATGTCTCGCTCCCATACTGTTGCTGCTGCGGAAGCCCGTCCGCAATGTCGTAGTAATCGCCCTTGTCGGCGGTAAAGATATGCTGCGCCATGCGCGCGCCGGTGGGGCTGTCCAGAAGCCCCGCCTCGAGGCTCAGCCCGCCATCCGCGTATCGAAACCCGATCTTCGTGCCGCAGCGCCCGCAGAATATCCGCTCGCTGCCGCTCGGATGGGTGAAGCGGGTAAGATGGCCCTGCCGGAGCCAGCGGAGGGTGTCCGGCTCGTAATCGATGCTGGCCGCGTGAAAGCCCGAATAGCGGCGGCACTGCCCGCAATGGCAGGCCGTCACCGGGCCGGGCTCGGCATCGAGCTCGAAGGCGTTGGCACCGCAGAGGCATGCGCCGGTGATCATCGCTGCTCCACCCCGTCGGCAATGTCGTAATAGTCGCCCTTGTCGGCGGTGAAGATGTGTTTCTCCAGCCTGAGCCCGGTGGGTTCGTCGAGCGCCCCCAGCGCGAAGCTCATCGTGTCCTCGTCATGCGCGGCCCAGAAGAGGAACGAGCCGCAGCGCGGGCAGAAGCCGCGCCTGGCCGCCGCGCTTGCCTCGTACCACGCAACCTTCCCCTCGATCCGCAGAGCGTCGCGCGGCACGAAAGCCGAAGACCACACATGCCCCGATTGCTTCCGGCATTGCCCGCAATGGCAGGCCGAGGCGCCTTGCGGCTCCGCCGTCACCTCGAATGTCACATCCCCGCAAAGGCACCGCCCGGTCAGCATCACTCCACCCCTTCGTGCTGCGGCAAACCATCGGCGATCCGGTAGTAGTCGCCCTTGAAATCCACCCAGTAATGGCCCGAGAGCCGCAGGCCCTCCGTTTTCTCGAGCGACCCCATCGCCACCATGATCTCAGGCCCCTCGTCGCCCCGCCAGAAGAGCGTGCTGCCGCAGAGCCGGCAGAAGCCGCGTGTGGCGATCTCCGTATGCCGGTACCACGCCAGCCCCTCGTCGCGCCGGAAGCGCAGCGCCTCCTTCGCCACGGGCAGCGCGGAAAAGTGAAACCCCGATTGCTGGCGGCACTGCTTGCAATGGCAGGCGATGGGCGGCCCCATCGGCCCCTCCGCCTCGAAGGCCACCGCACCGCAAAGACAAGACCCCTCGAGCATCGCGCGCCCCTTCAATAGACCGGCGGGGCGATCACCCAGATCGCCACCACGGGTTCGTCATAGGGGTTGGCCCAGCGGTATTCCTCGCCGCGGAAGCGGAAACTGTCGCCCGGGCCCACGGTGAACTGCCGCCCGCCCAGCGTCAGGTCGAGCCGGCCCGACACGATATAGCCCACCTCCTGCGTGGGCCGCTTGGCGGGCGTCTGCATCTTGGAACGGGGCCGAAAGGTGGAATGGATCACCTCGAAATCATCCGTGAGGTCAGGCGAAAGCAATTCCTCGATCAGCCCTTCCTCGCCCGAACCCATTGGCCGCCGCGCGCCGGCGCGCACCACGTAGCCCTGCTCCTCGGCCGGCGCGTTCGCATGGCCGAAAAGCAGCGACATCGGCACGCCCAGCGCCTCGGCGATCTGCCGCAGGTCCGAGATCGACGGCGCCGAGAGGTCGCGCTCCACCTGGCTCAGCCAGCCCACCGAGCGGCCCAGCGCCTCGGCAAGGTCGGAAAGCGTCCGCCCCCGCGCCTTACGAAGCGCGCGCAGATCGGCGCCCAGCGTGCGGCTCAGGTCAAGGGTGGGGTGATTCATGCGCGGTGCCCGGCGGTGAAAATATCGCTCTCATTTTCACGCTGCGGCGATTCCGTGAAAAAATCAATTGAAATTTCACGCCGCGTCGCGGCGATCGCAGCTTGCCCTTGAATTCCGGTTCCGTTTCATGGCACCCGCGCCCCTCAACCAAGGCCCCAACGCACCTCAACGACCCCCTTTCGCCAAAGGAGCGCCAAAGCATGTCTTCCCTCACACTCCTTCACAACCGGCCCGCCGATCTCGCCCCCCTCGCGCGCATGCTCGACAGCGCCGAGGATCTGGCCCTCGTCAACCCGCAGGCCCGCCACCCGTTCGACGAGGGCGAATGGCGCACCAAGTGGCTGCAGGAGGCCGATGACGAAAGCTTCTACCTGCTCGACGACTCGGGCCGCGAGGTGGGCTTCTTCGCCCTGCGCGTGGGCATCGGGCCCGAAGTGCGCCATCTCGCCTATGTCTTCGTCGCCGAGGAGATGCGCGGCGGCTCCGGCGAGGAACTCGCGCGACTGGCCGAAGACGCCGCCCGCGATCTGGGCGCGCTCAGCATCACTTTGAAGGTGGAACTCGATAATGTCCCGGCCCTCAATCTCTACCAGAAGGCCGGCTACGAGGAGCTCTCGCGCCGCGGCGGCATGGCGACGATGCGGCGCGATCTGGATTGACGCGCCGCCTCAAAGGACACGGAGCGCCGTGAGTATTTTCGGAAAGATGAAATTTACACGCGCTCAATCGCGATGGCCGTGCCCTCGCCGCCACCAATGCAAATTGCGGCCACACCGCGTTTGAGGCCGCGTTTTTCCAGAGCGTTGAGCAGCGTCACCATGATCCGCGCGCCTGAGGCGCCGATCGGGTGCCCGAGCGCGCAGGCCCCGCCGTTCACGTTCACCTTGTCGCGCGGCAGGCCCATCTCCTGCATGAAGGCCATCGGCACAACGGCGAAAGCCTCGTTGACCTCCCAGAGGTCTACGTCGTCCTTGGACCAGCCCAATGATTTCAACAGCTTCTGCGCAGCCGGCACGGGGGCCGTGGTAAACCATCCAGGCGCCTGCGCGTGGCTGGCATGGCCTAGGATACGGGCGCGTATGTTGAGGCCGCCTGCCTCCGCCGCCTCCCGCGAGGCCAACACCAGTGCCGCCGCGCCATCGGAGATGGAGGAGGAATTCGCAGGCGTCACCGTGCCATCCTTGCGGAAGGCGGGTTTCAGAAGCGGGATTTTGTCGGGCCGCGCCTTGCCCGGCTGTTCGTCGACCGACACCGTCACCTCGCCCTTGCGTGTCTGGATCGTGACCGGCGCGATCTCGCCCTCGAAGGCGCCGCTCTTCTGCGCCGCCAGCGCACCCTCCAGCGAGCCGATGGCATATTCGTCCTGCGCCTCGCGGGTAAACTGGAACTTCTCCGCGCAATCCTCGGCGAAGGTGCCCATCAGGCGGCCCTTGTCATAGGCATCCTCCAGCCCGTCGAGGAACATGTGGTCCTTCACCTCCGCATGGCCGATCCGGGCGCCACCGCGCATCTTGGGCAGCAGGTAGGGAGCCATCGACATGCTCTCCATGCCGCCCGCGATCATCGTCTCCGCATGGCCCAGCGCGATCTGGTCGAAGCCGATCATCGCCGCCTTCATCCCCGAGCCGCACATCTTGTTGAGCGTTGTGGCCGGCACCTCCTCGCCCAAGCCTCCGCGAAAGCCCGCCTGTCGCGCCGGCGCCTGCCCCTGCCCCGCGGGCAGAACGCAACCCATCAGCACCTCGTTCACGGTCTCGGCCCGCGCATCCGCCAACGCCGCGCGAATCGCCGCACCGCCAAGTTCGGCGGCCTCGACCCCGTCGAAATCGCCCTGGAATCCCCCCATCGGCGTGCGCGCCGCGCCTGCGATGACAACTTCCTTCATCTCGTGCCTCCTGTTCCGGTTCGTCGGCAAAATACCGAATGGTAATGATTTGGGTCTAGCCTGCACGTATTACTACCTAACGCGCGGGTCACGATGGAACTTGAGAGCAGCCGGATCAACGGAACACTTGTCATCCGAGTCAATGCGGAGCGGATCGACTCCGCCGCCGCCATCCGCTTCAAGGACGCGGTGCGCGCAGCCGCCGCTGAAGGGCCGGCACAGGTGGTGCTCGATCTCGGGCGCGTCGATTTCGTCGACAGTTCGGGGCTGGGCGCCATCGTCGCGGCCATGAAGTTTCTTGGCCCTGCCCGCAGGCTCGATCTTGCAGGCCTAACACCCGAGGTGAATCGCGTATTCCGCCTCACGCGAATGGATACGATTTTCGGCATCTTCGACACGGTCGAGGCGGCTTGCGCCGCGAAAGCGGTCGGTTGAGGGCGATGCGCGCGCCCGTCACGGCCTGCCCGCAAGACATGCCGCGCGCGCCTCTCTTTTTCCGCGATTTCGACGCTGGGGCCGCCACGACCCGCGAAGTGCTCCTCGCGCTGCGCGTGGCGCTCCACGGCAACGGGCAGGCGCCGGATCTCGTGTCGCGAGTCGAGCAAGCCCTGGCCGAGGTGCTCAACAACATCGCCGAACACGCTTATCGCGGGCATCCTCCCGGCCCCGTCTCGCTCAAGGTCGTCGCCTTGGCGGATGCACTGCTGATCGAGGTGGCCGATCACGGTGCGCCACTGCCCCATGACCTGCCGGGCAATCCTGACCTCCCGCCGCTCGACGTGACGCTGCCCGAGATGCCCGAAGGCGGATTCGGCTGGCCCCTGATTCTCCGGCAGGCGCAGCGCGTAGGTTACCGCCGCCAAGGCCAGATCAACCGCCTCCAACTCGTTTTCTTCGGCTAAACCGGCCTCTCAGGGCCAAAAACCATATTCTCGCCCCAAACATTCCGAAAAGACGCCTGAAAGGAAGCTCATACCATTCCTTGTAGCTGCAAAAGGCTTCCCTCGGCGCCGCGTGTAACAGCCCCCACCCAGTGCGCGGCGTCGAGGTTTTACCCCTGATAAATCGCACCGCACGCCTGCTGGAGCGGTTGGCTTTCGTTTTTCAACGCTCTAATCTCACCAGCCAACCACTCACGTCAAAGGCCATTCAATGCGAGACCTTCACCTGCCGGGCCGTTCGCCCGTTCTTGCCGCATCCGGTATGTGCGCAACCTCCCATCCTCTTGCCGCAAAGACCGCGGTCGATGTTCTGGAGCGTGGCGGCAACGCCATGGATGCCGCCATCGCCGGCGCGGTGCTTCTGGGCATCTGCGAGCCCCAGATGACCGGGATCGGAGGCGATCTTTTTGCCCTCTTCAGCCCGGCAGGCAGCGAGGAGATCCTCGCGCTCAACGGTTCGGGCCGCGCGCCCGCCGCAGCCACTGCCGAGGCCCTGCGCGCCAAGGGTCACGCGGCGGTGCCAGTCGTCGGCATCGAGGCCATAACCATCCCCTGTGCGATCGACGCGTTCTGCCGTCTGAGCGACGATCACGGCCGCCTTGGGCTCGATGCCGTGCTCGCCCCCGCGATCCGCTATGCCGAAGAAGGCGTGCCGGTAGCCGAGCGCGTGGCCTTCGACTGGCCCCAGAAGGGGAAAAAACTGCAGGGGCATGGGCGCGCTCACTATTCCAACGGCGGTGCGCCGCTCGGCGTGGGAGACATCTTCCGCGCGCCCGGGCAGGCCGAAGTGCTGCGACGCGTGGCGAAAGACGGGCGCAAGGCCTTCTACGAGGGCGAAGTGGCCGAAGACATGCTCGCCGCGCTCACTGCCGCGGGCGGCCATCACACCGCGGAGGATTTCGCGGACAATGCCTGCGATTATGCCACACCGGTGAGCGGGCATTACGGTGGTGTCGATATCGTAGAGCATCCGCCCAACGGGCAAGGCGCAGTGGCGATCCTGATGCTCAACATTCTCAAGCAATTCGACATCGCGAAGATGGATCCCTGGGGCAGCCAGCGCGCCCATATAGAGGCCGAGGCCGCGAAGCTCGCCTATGATGCGCGGAACCGCATCATCGCCGATCCCGACCATACCGCGCGGCTTGAGCACATGCTCTCGGAAGAGACCGCCACACGCCTCGCTGCGCTGATCGACCCGAAAAACGCAATGCCGGCGGCGGCGCCCCTGACCGAGGAGATCCACCGCGATACGGTCTACATCACAGTGGTCGACCGCGACCGCATGGCCGTCTCGCTGATCTACTCGATCTTCTCGGGCTTCGGCTCCGGCCTCGCCTCGGAGAAATTCGGCATCCTTTTCCAGAACCGCGGCGCAGGCTTCACCCTCACCCCCGGGCACCCCAACGAACTGGCCGGCGGCAAGCGCCCGATGCACACCATCATCCCCGGAATGCTGCGCGAGAACGGGCGGGTGACGATGCCCTTCGGCGTGATGGGCGGCGGCTACCAGCCCAACGGCCACGCGCGCCTCGTCATGAACCTGCGCGATTTCGGAATGTCTCCGCAGGCTGCGATCGACGCGCCGCGCAGTTTCTCCGACGACGGTACGATGCAGGTGGAGCGCGGTTATTCAGACGCCGTGCGCGCAGAGCTTGCGGAGATGGGTCACAAGGTCGCGATCCCCGACGAGCCTCTGGGCGGCGCGCAGGCGATCCTGATCCATGAGAACGGCTTGCTAGAAGGCGGCAGCGACCCTCGCAAGGACGGCTGCGCGCTGGGATACTGACACCGTAGGGTGGGGGGTTCAACCCCACCCTGCCGGCGGCGTCCGGGTTTGGATATCTGCCTGTCGGAGGAACGCCGCTGTTGGTGCGCTCGGCTCTTGCGGGTCAGTTAAGCTGGAAATGCAGCGGGTAATGCCCGTCCTGAAATGGCCCGAAGAGATCTGGAATATCCGGGTGGCCCACTGGCTCGCCCGAGTAATCCGCAACGAGATTCTGTTCGCTCACATAGGCCACGTAGTAGCTCTGATCGTTCTCGGCCAGCAGATGGTAGAAGGGTTGCTCCTTCGAAGGACGGCTGTCCTCGGGAAGCGATTCATACCACTCTTCGGTGTTCGAGAATTCCGGGTCCACGTCGAACACGACGCCGCGGAAAGGGTGCTTGCGATGCCGCACCACTTGCCCGAGATGATATTTCGCGCGTTGAGTCATCATGTTTCCAGCCCCTAACGTCGGACCATAATCGCTTCAAGGCCCGTTTGTCCAACGCCCTTGCCAATATTTCAAGAAACAGTTTGTGAACCTCGTCTCCACAGTTCGCACGCCGGAATTCGCCATTTCCACCTGCGGCGCTTTGCGGTATATTGAGAAAAAACAAAACAAAATAGCGAGAGGCAGATGAGCAGAACTCTTCGCGCGCTGGTGTTACTGTTGCTGGTTGGTTCCTGCGGCGCACGCACGGGCGGCCCGCCGCCCAACAGTCTGGACGACGCCTGCGCCATTCTGGCGCAAAAGCCCGCCTATGCCCGCGCGTTCCGCGCGACCGAGCGGCGTTGGGGCGTGCCGGTGCATGTGCAGATGGCCACGATCTACCAGGAGAGCAAGTTCGACGGCGAGGCGCGCACTCCCTTCCGGTGGACGCTGGGCGTGATCCCGATGGGTCGCATCAGTTCGGCCTATGGCTACAGCCAGGCGCTCGATGGCACGTGGGACGAATATCGCGAGGAAACCCGCCGCTTCAGCGCGCGCCGCAACGACATCCACGACGCCACCGATTTCATGGGCTGGTACATGGCCGGCTCCTCGGAGCGGCTGGGCCTGTCGATGCATGATACGCGCAACCAGTATCTGGCCTATCACGAGGGCCGCAACGGCTTCAAACGGGGCAGCTACAATGCCAAGCCGTGGCTCCTGCGGGTGGCCGACAAGACGGCGGCGCGGGCCGGCACCTACCAGCAGCAGCTTCAAACCTGTCGCAGGTAAACTGGCCCGGATTCCACCGCCACGGCTATAGACGGATTGCAGAAAGTCGCCTCAGCGCTCGATCCGTTCGATCCCAAGGCCGGGGATCTCGAACGGCTCGTCGTCGAGGCGCATCCCCGTCTTGAGATCGCCCAGCACCACGGTCGTGCGGGTAGCGGCGCTGTCTTCGATGACCCATTGGCGCAGCTCCACCGGGTCGCCGGTGAAGACCAGCTCGATATGGCCGTATTCGGGGTTTTCCGGGTCTTGCGCGCGCACGGTCGTCGTCTTGCCATCGCTGGCATGGCCGGTGACCATCTTCTCGCGGGTGAAATCGACGTTGCGGGCGAGGATGATCTTCAGAGGCGTGCGATTGAGCGGATAGGCCTCTGGCCCGGTGTTCGACTTGCCGTCTATGATGCCCACATGGGTGCCGTCGGCCACCACCAGCACTTGCTCAGGCGGGTCGTATTCGAACCGCACCCGGCCCGGGCGCTTGATGTAGATCTGCCCGGTGCTGATGGTGCCGTCATCGTTGATCTGGGTGAACTCGCCGGTAGCCGTCTCGAAGCTGTTGAGATAGCCGGAGATCTCGGCAAGCGAGAGTTTCTCTGCGGCGGCCGGAAGCGCCATGGCGAGGCCCAGCCCCGCGGCTGCGACGAAACGGATGATGTTCATGAAGCCGATGCTCCCTTTCCTGCCTGTCATGCCTGAGTCTGCCGTATTGCGCTCGGTTATGCGATATCAAGGCGGGCGCTTCAGCCAGATATCAGCATGAACGCCCCCCAAATCAAGGCTGCGCCGGCTACGCAAAGCCCTGCCAGCATGAGCACGCCATCGCGCGCGGTGAAGGCCAGACCGATGAGCGCGATGGCCAGCATCGGCACGGCCGCGGCGAAAGGCAGGATCTCCAGCGGTGGCACCATGACGCACAGCCCCAGCACGGCGGCAGCTGCGGCGAGTTTCGCCGGGCGCTGCACCAGCGTGGAAAGGCCGTTTCCAAGCCAGCGGTCGACCCGCTTCGCATAGGGCCGTGCCGTCTTCACCGCCTGGCCCACGCGCTCGGCGTTGATGTTGCGCGTCTCGAGCACATGCGGCATCCAGATACCGGACCGCCCCAGCAGCACCTGCACGGCGATGAGTGCAATGACCACGGCAAAGAGGGTCGGCACGCCAGGGATGCCGCCGAGGGGCGAAACCACCACGAGCGCCGGGACGAAGAGCAGCGGGCCGAAGCCGCGATGCCCGATCCGCTCCACCAGGTCGCCCAGCGAGACATGCCTCTCCTGTTCGGCCAGATCGCCGATTTCGTCGAGAAGGTCTTCTGCCGCCGTTGTATCGCTCATCGCTGCGCCTGCTCCTTCGTGCCGCCCTTGGAACAAGAGCGACATAGGCGCAACGGCCGCTGGATTAAAGGCGGAGAGGCCCGCGCCCTACTGTTCGGGCACAAGGATCTCGCGCTTGCCCACATGGTTGGCGGGGCTCACGACACCCTCTTCCTCCATCTGTTCGACGAGCCGCGCGGCCTTGTTGTAGCCGATCGCAAGCTTGCGCTGGATGTAGGAGGTGGAGCACTTCCGATCCTGGATGGCGATCTGCACCGCCTGGTCGTAGAGCGCATCCTCGCCATCGGTGTTGCCGCCGGTGGAGAGGCCCAGGACCGCGTCGATGCTGCTCGCCTTGTCCTCCTCCGGACCTTCCTGCACGCCGCCCACATAGCTCGGTGGGCCGTAGGCCTTGAGGTGGTTCACCACCTCTTCCACCTCTTCATCCGAAACGAAGGGGCCATGGCAGCGGGTGATCTTGCCGCCACCGGCCATGTAGAGCATGTCGCCCATGCCCAGAAGCTGCTCGGCGCCCATCTCGCCCAGAATCGTGCGGCTGTCGACCTTCGAGGTCACCTGGAAGGAAATCCGCGTGGGGAAGTTCGCCTTGATCGTGCCGGTGATCACGTCCACCGAAGGGCGCTGCGTGGCCATGATGAGATGAATGCCCGAGGCCCGCGCCATCTGCGCCAGCCGCTGGATGCAGGCCTCGATCTCCTTGCCCGCCACCATCATCAGGTCTGCCATCTCGTCGACGATGACCACGATATAGGGCATCTTCTCGGGCGCGAATTCCTCCGTCTCGAACACCGGCTCGCCGGTCTCGTCGTCGAAGCCCGTCTGCACGGTCCGGCTGAAAAGCTCGCCCTTCGTGAGCGCGTCCTCCACGCGGCTATTGTAGCCGTCGATGTTGCGCACGCCCATCTTTGACATCTTGCGGTAGCGTTCCTCCATCTCGGCCACCACCCACTTGAGCGCCACAACGGCCTTTTTCGGGTCGGTCACAACCGGGCTCAGCAGATGCGGGATGCCGTCATAGACGCTGAGTTCGAGCATCTTCGGGTCGATCATGATCAGCCTGCATTCCTGCGGGGTGAGCTTGTAAAGCAGGCTCAGGATCATGGTGTTGATCGCCACCGACTTGCCCGAGCCGGTTGTGCCCGCGATCAGCAGGTGCGGCATCTTCGCCAGCGAGGAAATCACCGGGTCGCCGCCGATATCCTTGCCCAGCGCCAGTGGCAGGCGCATGTTGCTGTCACCGAAATCGCGGCTCGCCAGCAATTCGCGCAAGACGACCATCTCGCGATTGTCGTTGGGAAGTTCGATCCCGATCACCGAGCGCCCCGGCACCGTGCTCACGCGCGCCGAAAGCGCGCTCATCGAGCGGGCAATATCGTCGGCGAGGCCGATCACCCGGGAGGCCTTAAGCCCCGGCGCAGGCTCGAGTTCATACATCGTCACCACCGGGCCGGGCCGTACAGAAACGATCTCACCCTTTACCCCGTAATCGTCGAGCACGTTCTCCAGCATCCGCGCGTTCTCTTCCAGAGCCTCGTCGGAGAGGTGATGTCGCTGCACCGTGACCGGGTTGGTGAGCAAGCTGAGCGGGGGCAGTTCGTAATCTTCTTCCGCCTCTTCGAATTGCAGCGCAGGCTGCGCCTCGGCTCGTGCCCGGGTGGAGGGCTGCGGCGCGCGGCGCAGCGGGTGCTGCACCACCTTCTTGGGCTCGGCCACCGGGATGCGCGGCTTGGCGGTGAACATGTTGGTCTCGAGCGGCTCATCGACCTCGAAGGGCACTTCCGCCTCGTCCGCATAGGCGGCGTAATCCTCCTGGTAGAGCGGCGTCTCATCCACCGGCTCAAGCGGCTCGAGCGGCACCTCGATGCTGCTCCGCGCGGTCAGCGGCGGCTCCTGCGGCAGGATCAGCGGGTCGGGTCCCCGGCCACGCCCCTTGGTGAGCGGCTTGTCGGCAACGTAATCCATCGGAGCCTGCGCCACGGGCGGAGCGTTGCGGCGGGAGCGGATCGCATCGGCGATCTTCGAGCGAATCCGGTCGTCGCCCGGTTCTTCCGGCGCCTCGCCGCGATAGGTGCGGTCTACCAGTTCAGGCTCCGGCTCGGGCTCGGGGCGGCGGATAAGCGAAGGCAGGCTCGCGAGCAGCCCACCACTTTTCTCCGGCTTCTCCCGCGGCGCGGCAGGTGCTTGCGCTCTCGGCGCGGCAACGGGCTGCGGAGCGGGCGCGGCGCGGCGGGGCGCGGTGAGCACCGGCTCGGCCCGCCGACCGGGCTGATGAGCCACCGGCGGCGCGGCCGGCACGCGCAGCGGACGCGGATCATAACCGGCCTCCTGGGCCGTCTCTTCCGCCTCCACCTCGAGCCGCTGTGCCTCGCGCCGTTCGGCACGGCGTTCGGCGCGCGCGCTCATATGCGCCGCCACGCCCGATTTCAGCCCGCCTGAGGCGCGCGCGGCCTCGCTCGCGCCGCGGCCAAGCATCGCCCGGAGACCCGCGTAGCTCATGACCAAGCCCACCAGCATGAAACGCAAGCCGCGGCTGACTTCGTCGCGGTCGGCGCCCAGCACGAAGAGCCCGAAGACCACCACGAGGCCCGAAAGAACCACCGAGAGCAGTTTCAGCCCCATCCCCGCGCCCACCGGCAGGATGCCCAGAAGCGCCGCCAGAACCGTGTCGCCGAAGAGTCCGCCCAGCCCGAAACTGTGCGCCGAGAGCCACGCATCGCCCGGTGTCAACGTAGAGGCGAAGACCGCCAGCATCGCAAGCCAGATCGGCGCGAATATGAGCCGGCCCACCGCACGCTCCTCGCCCCGGTGCAGCGTAAAGCGCAGCCCCCATCCGCCGATCAGCAGCGCGAAGCCGCAGGCCCCCCAGCCGATCACCATGAAGACCGTCGCCGCAATCGAGGCGCCGGCATGGCCGAGCCAGTTGCGCACTGGCGCGTCGGTGGCCGACATCCAGCTCGGATCGTCCGGGTGGTAGGAAAAGACCATCGCCGCGGTGAGCGCCCCAATCAGGAGCAGCACGAGCCCCAGCAATTCCTTGCCACGCTTCTCGATCGCTTCCGCCATCGAACTGTCCAGCAGCGGGTCGCGCCCTCGGGTCTGATATGCCATGCGTTTCCTCGTCCTCAACTCATTTGTAAAGACAGTCCCTCAGGCGCGTGAGCCCTTGGGCCATCTCCTCTTTTGGAGCCACCATCGCGGCCCGGATATATCTCTTGCCGGGGTTGCCGGCTTCGGTGTCGCGGCTCAGATAGGCGCCCGGCAACACCCGCACACCAGTCTCGCGCCAGAGTTTCAGCGCGGCGGCCTCGCCATCCTCCACCCCAAGCCACAGGAAGAAGCCCGCTTCAGGGCCCCTGTAGCCCGGCACATCCCCCATGATCTCGTCGGCCAGCGCGTATTTTTCCCGGTAGAGCGCGCGGTTCTCCTCCACATGCGCCTCGTCGGCCCAAACCGCCTCCGCGGCGCGCTGCAGCGGCATCGGCAGCGGCGCACCGGCATAGGCCCGCAGCTGCTTCATCCGGCGGATCGTCTCCGGCCCGCCCGCCACGAAGCCCGAGCGCAGCCCCGGCAGGTTCGACCGCTTCGAGAGGCTGTGAAAGGCCACCACGCGCTCAGGGTCCGCACCCATCGCGGCGGCCACCTCCAGCGCGCCCGCGGGCGGCTCATCCCGGTAGATCTCCGAATAGCACTCATCAGCGAAGACCTGGAAATCGTGCTTTTCCGCCAGCCCGATCAGCTCCCGCCAATAGTCCCGCGAGGCCACCGCGCCCTGCGGGTTGGAGGGCGAACAGAGATACGCCACCGTCACCCGCTCCAGCACCTCCGGCGCCACGGCGGAGACATCCGGCAGGTAGCCCGTCTCCCGCGTCGCGGGCAGGAAAACCGGCTCCGCCCCCACGCTGAGGCTCGCCACCATGTAAACCTGGTAAAACGGGTTGGGCAACAGCACCACGGGCAGCTGCCCCCGCTTCTCTTCCGGGCAAAGCGCCATCATCGCGTTATAGAGCCCCTCGCGCGTGCCGTTGAGCGCCATCACGTGGCGGTCGGGGTCGAGCCCGACGCCATACCGCCGCTTCACCCAGCCGCAGATCGCCGCGCGCAGCTCGTCGGTGCCTTCGTTCACCGGGTAACGGCCAAACTCGCCCGCGCACTCCGCAATCTTGTCGCTCACCCAAGCCGGAAACGCATGTTTCGGCTCGCCAATCGTCATATGCACCACCTCGCCGCCGGGCGCATGCGCGTCAAGCAGCGCCCGCAAACGCGGAAACGCATATTCCGGAAGGGTCGAAAACCGCTCGGGAAACATCCAGTCCTGCCTCGAATACCGGGATCGTTGACGCCCCGTTTTGCCCAGACGCTACCGAATGAACCCCTGCAAGTCCAGAAAAACCAACGCCTTGCACCGCCCATGTGGCATTTTCGCAGCCCCCGTCACAGGAGCGCCACGCGGCGTTTCTTCTTGTTCCAAATACCTCAGCGCGCCCTATCCGCGCAGAGCCGTCTCCGCCGCATGGGCCAGCCGCAAGAGCCGCGCCTCGCCCATTGGCTTGCCCAGCAACATCAGCCCGCAGGAGGGCGTGCCAGTGGGCAGGGTCATGGCCGAGAGCCCCATAAGGTTGCCAACGCGCGTGTTGCGCAGGGCGAGCAGGTTCTCGGTGACGTAATAGTCGTCATCCGTCATCAGCCGCCCGGCATCGGGCGGCAGGTTGGGCGCGGTGGGCAGGAGCACCGCATCATAGCCCGCCACCCGCGCATGCCAGCTTGCGCGCAAGGCCTCGAGCCGCCGCCACGCCGCCACGTAATCCGCCGCGCCCACATCCTTGCCGGAGCGAAACCGCTCGCGGATCGGGGCAAACATCTTCTCCGGCGCGGCCTCGATCTCGCGGCCCCAGATGCCATAGGCCTCCGCCGTGAAGAGCACGCCCGACATGGGCATCGCCTCGTCAACCTCCGGCGCCTCCAGCTCCTCCACCCGCGCGCCCGCCGCCTCGAGCCGCGCCACCGCGCCCTCGAAAGCCCGCGCGGGCGCCTCGCGCACATCTTCGGTTGCTTTCGAGCGCAGAACTGCCAGCCGCGCGCCCTTGAGCGTCACGCCGCGCAGGTCGGGCGCCGGGGCGCCCTCGAGCACGCCCAGCATCAGCGCGCAATCCTCCACGCTGCGCCCGAGCGGCCCCACCGTGTCGAACCGCTCGCAAAGCGGCACCACTCCCGCGTTGGAAATCCGCCCCGAGGTCGTCTTGAGCCCCACCAGGTCGTTCCACGCCGAAGGAATGCGCACCGAGCCGCCTGTGTCCGAGCCGATCCCGCAAGCCGCCAGCCCGAAGGCCACGCTCGCCGCCGCACCCGAGGAAGAGCCCCCCGGCACCGCCGCGGGGTCATTCACGTTGGGCGGCGTCGCGGTCATCGGGTTGAGCCCCAGCCCCGAAAAGGCCAGCTCGCTCATATGCGTCTTGCCAAGGCAGACAAGCCCCGCCCGCGTGGCGCGCGCCAGCACCTCGGCATCGCGCGCGGGCACCCGGCCCTCCAGCAGCTTCGAGCCGGCCTCCGTCGCCACGCCCGCGCTGTCGAAAAGGTCTTTCCAGCTCACAGGCACTCCGTCGAGCACCCCCCGCCGCTGCCCGGCCCGCGCCCGCTCCGCCGCAGCCTTCGCCTCGGCCCGGGCCCGCTCGGGCGTCACGGCGGAATAGATGCGCGCGGCCTCGGAATGCGCCCCGATCGCGGCAAGGTAAGTCTCGGCCAATGCCTCCGGGTCGATCTCCCCCGCCGCGATCCCGCGGCCCAACTCGGCGGCGCTCATCCGCAACCACTCCTGCATCCCCTCGTCTCCCTCAGCCCTTCGTCGCGACGCAGACCCTAGCGGCACCCCGGCGCATGGACAATCCCGCCCGCGCGCGCATATTGAGGGCCATGGACAAGCAAAGCGACATCCTCATCACCGGCGGCGGCCTCGCAGGCCCCACCCTCGCGCTCGCGCTCGCGCAGGCGGGCCGCAGCGTGACGCTGATCGACGCCCTGCCCGAGGCCACCCGCAAGAACGCCGCCTTCGATGGCCGCGCCTACGCGCTGGCGCTGGCATCGGTGCGCCTTCTCAAGGCACTCGGTATCTGGGAGACGGTCGCCCCCAACGCGCAACCCATGCTGGAGATCAAGGTCTCCGACGGGCGCGCAGGCGAGGGCCCCTCCCCCTTCTTCCTGCATTTCGACCATGCCGAGATCGAGGAAGGCCCGATGGGCCACATGGTGGAAGACCGCTACCTCCGCCGCGCCCTGATGGAGGCCACGAAAGCCCACCCGCGCATCACCTGCCTCACCGACACGGTGACCGCGCAGGAGACCGGCAGCACCGGCGTCACCCTAACGCTCGCCTCCGGCAAGACGCTCCGGGGCCGCCTCCTCGTGGGCGCCGATGGCCGCGCCTCCGGCACCGCCGCGCGCGCCGGCATCGCCCGCACCGGCTGGGGCTATGGCCAAACCGCGCTGGTGGCCGCCGTCGCGCATGAGCGGCCCCATCACGGCATCGCCCACCAGTTCTTCATGCCCCCCGGCCCGCTCGCCATCCTGCCGTTGCCGGGCAATGTCAGCTCCATCGTCTGGAGCGAAAGCGCCGAAACCGCGGCGGAATTCGCAGCCCTCCCCGATGCCGAGTTCATCGAGGTGCTGAAGCCCCGCTTCGGGGATTTCCTCGGCCCCATCGCGCTGAAGGGCCAGCGCTACACCTACCCGCTGGGCCTCAGCCTCGCGCAAAGCTTCACCGCAGAGCGCCTCGCGCTCGTGGCCGATGCCGCGCACGGGCTGCACCCGCTCGCGGGGCAAGGCCTCAATGCCGGGATGCGCGACATCGCGGCGCTGGCGCAGGTCATCACCGAGGCCGCCCGGCGCGGCGAGGATTTCGCCTCCGATCCGGTGCTCGCGCGCTACCGGCAATGGCGCCGCTTCGACACAGCCGCGCTCGCCGCCGTCACCGATGCCACCAACCGCCTCTTTTCCAACGACAACCCGCTCCTGCGCCTCACCCGCGACATCGGCATGGGCGCCATCGCCCAGCTCCCCGCACTGCGCCGCGGCTTCATCCGCGAGGCGGCGGGGCTCACGGGCGATTTGCCAGACCTCATGAAAGGCTGAACCGGCGGGGCAGTGAGTATTTCCCTCCAAGAAGAAGCAGGGCCCCGGCTTCTTCTTGGCGGAAATACTCCCGCCGGAGGCGTGAAAACCCTATTCCAGAAGCCGGATCACCGTATCGCCATAACGCCGCTCATCGGCCAGCGTGAGCCCGTCCGGCACGGTGATCTCCGCGCTTTCCTCCCAGACCACCAGCGCGCCTTCCCCGATCCATCCGCCCGCGCGCGCCGCCGCCAACGCCTCTTCGCCCAGCCCCTTGCCATAGGGCGGATCGAGAAAGACGAGGCCACAGGGCGCAGGCGCGGGGCCGGGCCGGCGGGCATCTCGGGCGATCACCTTCGCGCGCGCGCCCGCACCACAAATCCGGATGTTCTCCTTCAGAAGCCCGAGGCTCTTGCGCCCGTTCTCCACGAAGACCGCCTCCGCCGCCCCGCGCGAAAGCGCCTCGAGCCCCAGCGCGCCGGTGCCGGCGAAAAGGTCGAGCACCCGCGCGCCCGCGAGCCGCTCCGGGTAAGCGTTGGCCAGCACGTTGAAGAGGCTCTCGCGCACCCGGTCCGAGGTGGGGCGCAGATGCGCGCCCTGATCGCCCTTGCCCAGCGCCGCAAGCCGGCGCCCGCGCCAGTCCCCGCCGATGATCCTCACGCCTTCAGAAGCGCCTTGAGCTCGATCGAGGGGTTGGCGATGGCCTCGGGGTCGGGCGATTTGCCCGCGTCGATCAACCGCTTGCCCACCATGTAGGCGCGCGCGTCGTTGGCGGCATCCACCGCGAGAAGCGCATCGCCCCTGTAATACCAGAAGGAGGCGCTGCTCTCGTGCTCGCCCTCCCTTGCGATCACCCGGTCGAAGCCCATGTT
This sequence comes from Roseovarius sp., assembly GCA_040222155.1. GTDB lineage: Bacteria > Pseudomonadota > Alphaproteobacteria > Rhodobacterales > Rhodobacteraceae > Roseovarius. The sequence continues at coordinate 58,679 of JAVKDQ010000193.1, read as the reverse complement.
GAGCCCCGCGATCTGCAGCTTCACGTCATATTGATCCGACCAGAACCACGGCTGCGGCACATAGGCCTTCTCTGCGCCCAGCATGTTCTGCGCCACGCATTCGGCCATGTCGATGGCGTTGGGCACGCTTTCCAGCCGCAGCCGCCCGCCCCGATGCGGGAAGGAGGCGCAATCGCCCGCCGCCCAGATCGACGGATCGGAGGTGCGGCCCAGCTCGTCCACCTTGATGCCGTTCTCCACCTCGAGCCCTGCAGCCTCAGCGAGCGCCGTGGCCGGCGTGATGCCCACACCCACGATCACGAAATCCGCCGCCAGCTCCGTGCCATCCGACAAAAGCGCGCCCGAAACGCGCCCCTCCCCGGTTAGGCGCTCCAGCCCCACGCCCTCGCGGATTTCCACGCCATGCCCGGCATGAAGCGCGCGGAAGTAATCGGAGGTCTCCTTGCAGGCCACCCGCTGCAATATGCGCTCGGCCATCTCCACCAGCACCACCTTCAGCCCCTTCGAGGCCGCCACTGCCGCCGCTTCCAGCCCGATATAGCCGCCTCCCACGATCAGCACCCGCGCGCCCTCGCGGAACTCGGGCGCCATCGCGTCCACATCCTCGAGCCCGCGCACCACGTAGACGCCCTCGAGCTCGCCCCCGATCCGCCCCGGAAGGCGGCGCGGCACGGAGCCTGTGGTGAGCGCAAGCTGTTCGTAAGGCACCACATGCCCGCCCGCGATCACCACCTTGTCCTTCCGGTCGATCGCATCGGCGCGCTCATTGAGGTGCAGATCGATATGGTTCTCGGCATAAAAGCTTTCGGGCCTCAGGTAGAGCCGTTCCAACTCCATCTCGCCGAGCAGGTATTTCTTGGAAAGCGGCGGGCGCTGATAGGGCGGCGCGGGCTCCTCGCCGATGAGGGTGATCTTGCCGGTGAAGCCTTCGCTCCTCAACTTCGCCACCAACGAGGCGCCCGCCTGCCCCGCCCCGATCACAACCATGCCCGACATCGCCGTTTCTCCCTTTGCTTTCCCTGCAGCGCGCCTCTGCCGACTGTCCGGATTTCCCATGGTCACAGGCGCCGCGCGACCCTATATCTAACGGGAACCGAAACGCAATTGATGACAGGATTCGACAATGAGCATCTCCGCCGGCGACAAACTCCCCGACGCGACCCTCGTTCAGCTTGGCGAGGGCGGCCCCGAAACCGTGAGCCTCTCGGAGAAGGTGAAAGGCCGGAAAGTGGCGATCTTCGCGGTGCCCGGTGCCTTCACCCCCACCTGCCATTCCGCCCATGTGCCGAGCTTCATCCGCACCAAGGACGATTTCGCGGCGAAGGGCGTCGACGAGATCATCTGCGTCAGCGTCAACGACCCCTTCGTGATGAAAAGCTGGGGCGAGGCCACCGGTGCCACCGGCGCCGGCATCACCATGCTGGCCGACCCCGAAGCCGCCTTCACCAAATCCATCGGCATGGAGTTCTCCGCCCCGCCGGCCGGGCTCATCGACCGCTCGAAGCGCTACGCGATGCTGGTGGAAGATGGCGAGGTGAAGCTCTTCCACGCCGAGGAAAGCCCCGGCACCTGCGAGGTCTCCGCCGGCGAAAGCCTGCTCGCCGCGATGTAAGGGCGCGCACCCCGCGCTTTCATCTTTCTATAAGTACTCAAACCGGCGCCGCGCTGCCCCTCAGCGCGGCGTCAGCCTGTCGCGCAGCAGCGCCAGCGGATGCGCCCGGAGCGAAAGCCGCAGGCTCACGTAATCCTCCACCACCTCCTCGCCCAGATGCATGCTCGGCAGATGCACCGCAGGCTCGGCAATCGCCTCGCCCTCCATGTCTCCCGCGAAGAGCGGCAACGGCTTGTCGCCCGCCAGCGCCCGTGCCTCCCAGAGCGCCTCGCGCCGCGTGAGCCCCAGCGCGGCGAAGGCATCGGCCTCCGCAAGCCGCGTCACCACCGCGGGCGCCACCCCCGCCCGGCGCCAGATATCGGCCACCGCCACGTAGCCGTTGCCGCGCGCGGCGGTGATCCAGGCGGCATCCTCCTCCGCCAGCCCCTTCACCTGCCGAAAGCCCAGCCTGAGCGCCAGCCCGCCGCGCCCGTCGGGCTCCATCACGTTGTCCCAGTAGCTCTGCTGCACGCAAACCGGCCGCACCTCCACGCCGTGCTCCCGCGCATCCCGCACGATCTGCGCGGGCGCGTAAAAGCCCATCGGCTGCGCATTGAGCAGCGCGCAGGCGAAGATGCCGGGGTGATGGCACTTGAGCCATGCGCTGGCATAGACCAAGAGCGCGAAGCTCGCCGCGTGGCTCTCGGGAAAGCCGTAGGAGCCGAACCCCTCGATCTGGCTGAAGCAGCGCTCGGCGAATTCCGCGTCATAGCCGTTCTTCGCCATGCCCTTGAGAAACCGCGTGCGGAACTCGCTCACGTTGCCGTGCTTCTTGAAGGTGGCGAGCGAGCGGCGCAGCCGGTCGGCCTCTTCCGGCGTGAAGCCCGCGCCGATGATGGCGATCTGCATCGCCTGCTCCTGGAAGAGCGGCACCCCCAGCGTCTTGCCCAGCACCTCGCCCAGCGCGTCGGAGGGAAACTCCACGCGCTCCTCGCCGTTGCGGCGGCGGATATAGGGGTGCACCATGTCGCCCTGGATCGGCCCGGGCCGGATGATCGCCACCTCGATGACGAGATCGTAGAAATTGCGCGGCTGCATCCGGGGCAGGAAGTTCATCTGCGCCCGGCTCTCCACCTGGAAGACGCCCACGCTGTCGGCCCGGCAGAGCATGTCATAAACCTTGGGGTCTTCCGGCGGCAGGGTGGCCAGTGTGTAATCGGCCCCGTGGTGCTGGCGAAGCAGGCTGAAGGACTTGCGGATGCAGGTGAGCATCCCCAGCGCCAACACATCCACCTTGAGGATGCCCAGCGCGTCGATATCGTCCTTGTCCCAGCAGATCACCGTGCGGTCTTCCATCGTGGCGTTCTCGATGGGCACCAGCTCGTCGAGCCGCCCCTCGGTGATCACGAACCCGCCCACATGCTGCGAAAGATGGCGCGGAAACCCCTCGATCTCGCGCACCAGCTGCATCGTCTGCGCCAGCCGCGCATCGCCGGGATCTAACCCGATCTCACGCAAGCGGCGCGGCTCGATCTGCCCGTTCGAGAAGAAGCCCCAGAGCTGCGATGAGAGCGCGCCGATCGTGTCCTGGCTCAAGCCCATCGCCGCGCCAACCTCGCGGATCGCGCGCTTGCCGCGATAATGGATCACCGTGGCGCAAAGCCCCGCCCGGTGCCGCCCGTAACGCTCGTAGATATGCTGGATCACCTCCTCGCGCCGCTCATGCTCGAAATCCACGTCGATATCGGGCGGCTCGTCGCGCGCCTCCGAGACGAACCGCTCGAAGACCATCGTGCCCATCTCGGGGCTCACGCTGGTCACGCCAAGGCAATAACAGACCACCGAATTGGCCGCCGAGCCGCGCCCCTGGCAGAGGATGTCGCGAGAGCGGGCAAAACCCACCACGTCATGCACGGTCAGGAAGTAAGGCTCGTATTTCAGCTTGCCGATCAGGGCCAGCTCATGCTCCAGCATGTGCCGCACCTTCTCCGAAGCGCCGCCAGGGTAACGCCAGCGCAACCCCGCGTAAGCCAGCCGTCGCAACCGCTCCGCCGAGGTCTCGCCGCCTGCAAGCTCGCTGGGATATTCGTAGCGCAGCGCGTCGAGCGAGAAACCCAGCCGCGCGGCCAGCGCACCCGCCCGGTGCACCGCCGCCTCGTGACCCGCGAAAAGCCGCAGCATCTCGGCCTCGCTCCGCAACCGGCATTCGCCATTGGCCAGCGCATCGCGGCCCAGCTGCTCCACCCGGCGGCCGGTGCGTATGGCGGTCAGCACATCGGCCAGACGGCGGCGGCGGGCATGGTGCATCATCGGGCAGGCCGAGGCGATCGTGGGCAGGCCCAGCCGCGCCGCCAGCCGCGCCGCCTGGGTGAAGCGCACGCCATCCTGCCCGTCGTAGCGTGGTGCCATCAGGAAATGCATCCGCGCGCCAAGGCGGCGCACCAGCCGTTCCGCCTCTGGCAGCCACGCGCCTGCGCCGCCCACATCCGCAGGCGCTCGTGGCGGGTGGAGCAGAAGCTCCAACCCCTCCGCCCCCTCCAGAACATCCGCCAGCGTCAGGTGGCAGGCGCCCTTCTCCGCCCGAAGTCGCCCCTTGCTGATGAGCCGGCAGAGCCGCCCCCAGCCCGCACGATCCACCGGCAGGGCCGTGAGCTCCAACCCCTCCGCCAGCGAGAGCCGCGCGGCGGGAAGAAGCCTTGGCACATGGGCCCATGCGGGCGGGCCTTCGGCACAGACCCCCTCGGGCGCGGGTGGGCCGATGGGGCCCTCTTCCGCCTCGATGGCGCGGCGCGCACTCACCTGCCGCGCGATCTCCCGCGCTGCCACATGCGCCCGCACGATCCCCGCCACCGAGTTCTCATCGGCAATCGCCACCGCCCCGAGCCCCAGAACGGCGGCCCGGTGAACATAGTCCTCCGGGTGCGAGGCCCCGGTGAGAAAGGTGAAATTCGAAGTGATCGACAGCTCTGCGAACATGGCGATTCCAGAGTATATTCACCTTTTGTTCTCAATTGGAGTCAAAACTTGTTCTCCACCTCACAAGATCGCACGGCAAGGCAAGCGCCGAAGCCTGCGGCTTATTCTTGTCTCAAATACCTAAATCGCAACGATGCCGCGCACGATGCAAACCGGTCAGAGATACCAGTCGTATTCCCTGGGCGAGATCGCTTCGAGGAAGGCGTCGAATTCGGCCTGCTTCACCTCGGCATAGATCTCGCAATAACGCGCACCAAGGTAGTCGGGCAGGACCTTGGCAGCACGCAGACTGGCAAGCGCGTCCCACAGGGTGAGCGGCAGGCTGGCATCCACCTCGGCGCCGGCATTGCCGCTGGCGCGCTCGGTGGGCGCGAGCGCCTTGCTCAACCCGTGATGCACGCCCGCCAGAACCGCCGCTGTCACCAGGTAGGGATTGGCCTCGGCCCCGGCCACGCGATGCTCGAGCCGCCGTTGCGACCCCGCGGTCGTCACCGGCAGGCGGAAGGCCATCGAGCGGTTGTTCTCGCCCCAGTCGCGCGTCACCGGCGTGAAGACATCAGGCTCGAACCGGCGATAGACGTTGATATTGGGCGCGAAGATCGCCATCGCCTCGTGCATGGTCGCCTGCAGCCCGGCAATGGCATGGCCAAGCCGCGCCTCCGCCCCCTCGCGCGCCGGGTCGAAGATGTTGCCCTCTGCATCCTCCAGGCTCAGATGCACATGCAGCCCGCTGCCCGTCTGGCCCGGGAATGGCTTCGACATGAAGCTCGCATCATAGCCCGCATCGCGGGCCGCCCCCACCACGACACGGCGCAGAAGGGCGGCATGATCGGCGGCGGCGAGCGGGTCTGTCCCGTGCGCGAGGTTGATCTCGAACTGCCCGGCGCCGTATTCGCTGATCATCGAGGTCACCGGCAGGCCCTGCGCACGTGCCGCCGCCTCGATATGGGAGAGCACAGGCTCGAAGGCATCGAGCTTGGCGAGCGAGAGCACCTGTCCCTCGCCCTCGCGCCGCCCGTCGAGCGGCGAGGCTGCAGGGACGGGCTCGCCCATCGGGCCACGCTTCATGTCGATCAGGTAGAATTCCAGCTCCAGCGCCAGCACCGGGGTGAGGCCAAGATCGGCGAAGCGCCCGGCCACGCCCGCCAGAAGAGCACGCGGTTCATACCAGTAGGGCGCGCCGGATTCCGGGTCGCACATCTCGCAAATCGCCTGCGCCCCCCGCCCGTCAGACCACGGGATGGGCGCGAAGCCCCCGGCGAGAGGCCGCGCCAGCCCGTCGGGGTCACCATCGGAGAAACCATGCCCCATCGGGTCGGCGGTGTTGCCGATCACGTCGACGAGTTGCATCGCCCCGCAAACCGCCGTGCCGCCGGAGAGGATGCCCGGCACAGCATCGACGGGCAGGCGCTTACCGATGGCATTGCCGCAGAGGTCGATCACCACCACATCGAGATAGGTCAGCCCCGGATGGGCCTGCCGGAAGGCGGCCCATTCCTCTGCCGTGGCGAATTTCGTCATTCTCCCCTCCCGCAACACGTTGGCTTCGAGGGTATTTGACCGGGCCGGGCGCGGTGCTGTCAAACGAAACCTGCCCGGGTGCGCGGCGTCAGCCCGGCAGCGTGCCGTTCAAGACGTAGCGCAGAATCTCCACCACCTGCCCGGGCTCACGCGCCACGGCCAGAGCGGCGGCATCCACTTCCTTGAGTGCGTGGTCATGCTCGGGCGGTTGCAGGATGATGAGCGACTTGCCAAGCGCGCTGGCATAGCCCGCATCGAAGGCTGCGTTCCACTGCTTGTACTTGTCGCCGAAGCGCACCACGACCACATCCGCATCGGTAATGCCCTTGCGGGTGCGGATGGCGTTCACCATCGCGCCCTTGTGGTCGTGCCAGAACTTGTTCTCCTCTGCCCCGAGGATCGCCACGCCGCAATCGTCGGAGGCCGCGTGGTCGGTGACGGGTGCCGAGAAGGTCACATCGAGCCCCTTCGCCCCTGCCACGATCTGGTCACGCCAGTCTGTGTGGATTTCGCCGGACAGATAGACTTTCAGGGTCATGGTCGTCTTGCCTCCTTGGTTGTCGCTTGAGGTCAGCCGCGCAGTGCGCCGCCGGTAGCCTTTTCCACCTTCTCGACGATCTTCGCCGAGACCGCCTCGATATCGGCTTCCTTCAGCGTCTTGTCTGTGGGCTGCAGACGCACGGTGATCGCGAGGCTCTTCTTGCCTTCGCCGAGGCTGCCTCCGATGAACTCGTCGAACACGCGCACATCCTCGATCAGCGCCTTGTCGGCCCCGGCGGCGGCGTTGACGAGGTCGAGCGCCTCCACCTCCGCATCGACCACGAAGGCGAAATCGCGCTCTACCGCCTGCAGGTCGCTCACCTGAAGCGCACCACGCGTGGCGCCTGCCTTGCGGGGCAGCGGGATCTCGGCGGGCCAGAGCGTGAAGCCCACCACCGGGCCCTTCACATCCATCTCGCGCAGCACCTTGGGATGCAGCTCTCCAAAGATGCCCAGCATCTTCTTGGGCCCAAGGCAGATGCGCCCATGCCGCCCCGGATGCCACCACTCGCGCCCGCCGCGCAGGATCTGCACCTTGGCAGGCGCGCCCAACGCCGCAAGCACCGCCTCGGCATCGGCCTTGGCATCGTAGAGATCGACCGGGCGGGAGGCGCCATGCACGTCCTTCGGGCCGGTGCGGCCAACAAGAATGCCCGTGGCCAGCAGGTGCTGCTCGCCCGGCTCACCGCCGTGGAATGCATGGCCTACCTCGAAAAGCGCCATGTCCATGATCCCCCGCGCCTGATTGCGCGCGGCGGCCTGCAGGAGGCCAGGCAGGAGCGCGGGGCGCATGTGGCTCATCTCCGAGCTGATCGGGTTGGCCAGCATCGTCTCGTCGCCGCCGCCCCCGAAGAGCGTGGCGCTGGCGTGGTCGATGAAGCTGTAGGTTACGCATTCGTTGTAGCCAAGCGCCGCGATGGTGCGCCGCGCGATCTGCTCCCGCTTCTGGATCGGGCTCAGGATCGGCCGGGGCACACCCTGCGTAAGGCGCGGCATGGGCTTGCCCTCGAGCTTGGTGAGCGAGGCGATGCGGGCCACTTCTTCTACCAGATCGGCCTCGCCCTGAACGTCGGGCCGCCAGCTCGGCACATGCGCCATCGTGCCCTCGAGCCGGAAGCCCAGCCGCGTGAGCGTCTGGCGTTGTTCGCTCTCGGGAATGTCCATGCCCACGAGCGAGCGCACGCGCGCAGGGTCCAGCCGGTAGGCGCGGCGCACATCCGGCACCTCGCCCGCCACCACCACCTTGGAAGGCTCGCCGCCGCAGAGATCGAGGATCATCTGGCTCGCGAGTTCCAGCCCCTCCATGTTGAAGGCCGGGTCGATGCCGCGCTCGTTGCGGTAGCGTGCATCAGAGTTGATCTTGAGCGCGCGGCCCGTTTGGGCGATCTGGATATGATCCCACACGGCGGCTTCGAGGAAGACATTCGTGGTCTCCTCGGTGCAACCGGTGGCGAGCCCGCCCATGATGCCGCCGATGCTCTCGATGCCGTTCTGATCGGAGATCACCACCTGCCCAGGCGAGAAGGTGTAGGTTTTCTCGTCGAGCCCCACCAGCGTCTCGCCGCCCCGGGTGCGGTGCACACGCAGGTCGCCCGTCACCTTGTCGGCATCGAAAACGTGCAAGGGGCGGTTGCGGTCGTAGGTGAAGAAATTGGTAATATCCACCAGCGTCGAGATGGGCCTGAGGCCGATGGCGCGCAGCCTGTCCTGCAGCCACTGGGGGCTGGGGCCGTTCTTCACGCCACGAATGAGGCGGCCCGCGAAGACCTCGCAGCCGTCCTTCGCCGTGTCCTCGTCGATGGTCACGCCGATGGGGCACGGAAATTGCCCCTCCACATGCGTCTCGGGCGCCGGTTTCAGGCTGCCCAGCCCGCGCGCCGCGAGATCGAGCGCGATGCCGCGCACCCCAAGCGCATCGGGGCGGTTTGGGGTGATGGCGATCTCGATGACCGGGTCTACCTTGGCCGGGTCGTTTTCAGCCAGCCAGTCGGTGAAGCGCTGGCCCACCTCGCCTGACGGCAGCTCGATGATCCCGTCATGCTCGTCTGAGAGCTCCATTTCCCTCTCGGAGCACATCATGCCGTGGCTCTCGATGCCGCGGATCTTGCCCACACCGATCGTGGTGTCGATGCCGGGCACGTAGACACCGGGCTTCGCAACCACGACGGTGATGCCCTCGCGGGCGTTGGGCGCGCCGCAGATGATCTGGGTTTCGCCCGCGTCGGTCAGCACCTGGCAAACGCGCAGCCTGTCGGCATCGGGGTGCGACTCGGCCTTGAGCACCTTGCCGATGGTGAAATCCCGGAGCCGCGCGGCGGGGTTCGAGATCTCTTCGACCTCCAGCCCCAGATCGGTGAGCGCCTCTGCGATCTCGTCGACCGAGGCATCGGTTGCGAGGTGGTCTTTCAGCCAGGACAGGGTGAATTTCATCTGCGTCTTCCGCGGGTGTTTTCAGGTCACCGGGCCTTTAGCCCATATGACCCCGCGTTGGAAGGGGGCGCTGCCACAGGCCTCGAAACTGGGGGCTCCGCCCCCGGCCTGCGGCCTCCCCCGGGATATTTTCGGGCCAAAAGAAGCGAGGGCGTTCAGAGTCCGGCGATACCGCGGCGCACGAGGTTAAGCCCGGCGATCAGCAGAACGAGGAGCGTGAGCTTGCGGAAGGCGGCCTGGTCGATCCGGTCCTGAATGGCGAAACCCGCCCAGAGGCCCAGTAGGGCGGGCAGGATCAGCAGCGCCGAGACGGGCGCCGTCGCGCGGTCGAGCACGCCTGAGCCCCAATGGGCCACCACGAGCGCCAGCGCACCGAGACCGTAGATGACGCCCTGCACACGCATCTGCTCGCGCTTCTCAACATCCATCGCCGTGAGCAGCGCCACGGTGGGCGGGCCCCAGACGCCGGAAATGCCGCCGAAGAAGCCTGCCACAACGCCCACCGCGGCCTCGAGCCTCGGACCCGGCTCGGACGGCAGGCGCGGCGGGCGCCCAAGGAGCGAGGCCAGCGCGTAGAGCGTGATCGGCGCACCGATGATCATGAGCATCACGGTGCCGGGCAGCAGGCGCACCGCTTGCGCGGAAAGAAGGAGAAACACGAGCCCCACCAGCAGGAACACCCGGAAGCGCCGGAGCGAGGCCCATGCCGCCAAAGCCCCCTGCCGGAGCGCCTGCCAGCCATTTGTGACCACCGTGGGCAGGATGAGCCATGCCAGCGCCGTCTCGGGCGGCACCACCGTGCTCAGGCCCGAGATCAGCACCATCGGCATCGCGAAGCCCACGACGCCCTTCACCAGCCCGGCCACGAGCGCCACGGCGAAAGCATAGGCGAGAAGGCTGGCATCGAGGCCCGGATGTGTCAGAATGTCCATGCGGCCACGTAACCGCTTTCCAAGGCGATCGCACGTGCTAACTCGCAGGTGAACCGGCGCATCCCTCGGCAGCTGCGCAACAAACGAACAAAAGCCGGGGCGTTCCGGCATAATAGTTGCGCTGCACCTGCAAACTGGCTAGGACGGGGCGAATTGACTGAGAGGATCTGATTCATGGCTCACGACGGACAGGACGGCATCATGCCCGCAGGGATCATTCTGGACGATCTGCTCGCGCTCACCGGCGCGGCCATCGACCCTGCGGAAGCGCTTCTGGAGAAGGCCACCGCGCAGGTGCGCGACATGGTTACCGTGGATGGCCGGGTTTCCTCCCGCGCGGTCGACGCGCATCAGACGGCCGCGCATGGCCTCGCCTGGCTCGCCACCTACGTGGAGGCGCTGCGGCAGATGCAGGCATGGGCCAGGCGCCTCTCGGAGCAGGGAAAGTTCGGCGAGGTCGAACAGATCATCCACCAGATCGCGTTCGGCGAATACCTTCAGCAGATCGCCGGCGGCATCCCGATGAACCAGGGCGAAATGGTGCGCGTCACCGATATGGGGCTCGGCTGGGACGATCTTTCGGCCTTCCGCACGGAAGCTGTGCAAGCCCTCTGCGGCGCAGGAAATACTGAAGCCGCCCGCACCCGGCTCGTGGAACTGATGCAGATCCGGAATGCCGATCTGACGGTGGGCGACAGCGGCCTCGACGACGAGCTCGAGATGATCCGCGAGCAGTTCCGCCGCTTCGCGCTCGACAAGGTGGCGCCCCATGCGCATGAGTGGCACCTGAAGGACGAGCTGATCCCGATGGAGATCATCGAGGAGCTGGCGGAAATGGGCGTCTTCGGCCTCACCATCCCCGAGGAGCATGGCGGCTTTGGCCTTTCCAAGGCCTCGATGGTGGTTGTCTCCGAGGAGCTCTCGCGGGGGTATATCGGCGTGGGCTCTCTCGGCACGCGCTCGGAAATCGCGGCCGAGCTCATTCTCTGCGGCGGCACCGAGGAGCAGAAGGCCAAGTGGTTGCCGAAGCTCGCCAGCGCCGAGATCCTGCCCACAGCCGTCTTCACCGAGCCCAATACCGGCTCTGACCTGGGCTCCCTGCGCACCCGTGCGGTGAAGGAGGGCGAGGATTACCGGATCACCGGCAACAAGACATGGATCACCCATGCCGCGCGCACCCATGTGATGACGCTTCTGGCGCGCACCGACCCCGAGAGCACCGATCACCGGGGCCTCTCGATGTTTCTCGCAGAGAAGACGCCGGGCACCGACGAGCACCCCTTCCCGACCGAGGGGATGACCGGCGGCGAGATCGAGGTGCTGGGTTATCGCGGCATGAAGGAATACGAACTCGGCTTCGACAACTTCCATGTGAAGGGCGAGAACCTTCTGGGCGGCGAGGAAGGCAAGGGCTTCAAGCAGCTCATGCAGACCTTCGAGAGCGCCCGCATCCAGACTGCGGCGCGCGCCGTGGGCGTTGCGCAATCGGCGCTCGACATCGCCATGCAATACGCCATCGACCGCAAGCAGTTCGGCCGCTCGCTCATCGAGTTCCCACGCGTCTCGGGCAAGCTCGCGATGATGGCGGTGGAGATCATGGTGGCGCGCCAGCTCACCTATTTCTCCGCCTGGGAGAAAGACAACGAGCGCCGCTGCGACCTCGAAGCCGGCATGGCCAAGCTGCTGGGTGCCCGCGTGGCCTGGGCGGCTGCCGATAACGGCCTGCAGATCCACGGTGGCAACGGCTTTGCGATGGAATACGCGATCAGCCGGGTGCTCTGCGATGCGCGCATCCTCAACATCTTTGAAGGGGCTGCGGAGATTCAGGCGCAGGTGATCGCGCGGCGGCTTCTCGGCTAAGGACCAGCTTCGCGCGGCGCGCAATTTCTGTTGAGCAGAGGCGCGCCGCGCGGCATCCTTCGCCGCATGAGCGGCATCTACGTTCCCACCACATCGCTGGAGGACTGGCAGGCCCTGCTGGCCGACCCGGTGAAGCACTGGCGCGCGGGCTTTTCCGCGATGGCCACGGCAAGGGCATGGGAGGCCGCGAAGGGCTTACCGCCGGAAGTTGCCGAGATCCTCGGGCCCGGCGCCGAGCTTCTGCTGGCGATCCCCGAGCACAAGGTGCCCCTGCCCGGCGGCGAGCGGCCGAGCCAATGCGATGTCTTCGCACTGGCGCGGCAGGGCGGCGCGGTTGTGGCGGTGGCGGTGGAGGCCAAGGTCGACGAACCTTTCGACAGAACACTCGGGGGCTGGATGGGCGCGGGCAGCCCGGGCAAGCGCGCGCGGCTGGCGGCGATCTGCGAGATCCTGGGCTGCGGCACGCCGCCGGATGACTTGCGCTACCAGCTCTTTCATCGCACGGCGGCGGCGGTGATCGAGGCGCGGCGCTTCGGCGCGGGCCGCGCGGCGATGGTGGTGCACTCCTTTTCGCCCGGGCATCGCTGGTTCGAGGATTTCGCCGCGTTCTGCGCGTTTCTCGGGTTGGGCGCGCCGGAGCGCGGGCGCGGGTATGTCTTGCCTTTGCCGGAGGGGCGGACGCTCACGCTCGGCTGGGCCACTGGCGCGCCCGGGTTTCTCGAGCCGGCGCCACTGCGCCAGTTGCCGACTGCTTGAGAAGGGCCGCAGTCGCGCTCCTACGCGAACCGCCCCTGGCAGAACCAGCCGGAACCGAGCGCCGCGCCATGCGCGTAGAAAAGCCAGAGCGCGGCCCCTTCCCGGGTGATCACATGCCAGTAATCGCGCACACCGCTACGCCATTCGGGCTCGTCGAGCCACCATTCCGGCGCGATGCGCTCCGGCCCACGCGCCTCGGCCAGCAGATGCTCCTGCCCGCGCCAACGGAAAGCGCCGGGCGGGTGCGGCAGATCGGGCGCGCTCACCGGCTCGGGCCGCCACATGAAGAGCGGACGCGGCGCGGGCGGGCCGGGCCACCCCTCCGCAGGCTCCGACCAAGCGGCTGCCAGCACCTGCGCCGTCTTCTCGGGAATATGGCTGCTCACCGGGTGCCGCCGGGTGATCGCCTCCATCCCCATGCGCCCGCCCAGCCGCCCGATCAGGTCGGCCACCGCCGCGCCGCGCGCGCGGCGGGCCTGCTGGGCGCGCGCGGCCTCCAGGTGGCCTGTCTGCCTGGCCTGGTGGAGCGGCTCGGTGTCGAGCGCCTCGAGCCGCAGCATGTCGATGCCGAAGCCCGCGTCGATCTCCTCCAGCCGCAGGGCGAGAAGCGGGCGGATGCGCTCGGGCGCATCGGCGGCGCGGGCGAGCCCCGCCTCGATCCATTGCATCGTCTCGTCCACCCGCCATGCCTGCAACCGCACCCGACGCGCGCCGCGCCCCTTCGCCTTCAGTAGGACGCAGAGCCGGGGCACCAGCCGGTCGAGCGCGGCCAACATATCTTCGGCGAGGCCAATGGGCTCGGGCAGGGAGAGCCGGGTGGCGAAGCGAGGCAGGGCAGCTCCGGGGGAGACGGGCTCAGGCGCGGCGCCGAGCGCCTGATCAAGTCGCAGCACAAGCTCCTGCCCGAAGCGGCGGGCGAGCGGCGCGCGCGGCTGGCCCAGAAGGTCGCCCACCCGGCGCAGGCCGACGCGGGCCAGGTCCTGCACCACCTCGGGCGAGAGCCGCAACGCCGCCACCGGCAGGGGCGAGAGGGCGCCATGAGCCTGCCCGGCGGGCGCGATGGCCGCCGCCGCAAGCGTCACCTGCCCGCCCGAGGCCACCGGCGCGGCACCGCCCCGCTCCCAATGCCGCCGCTTGGCGGCGCGCGAACGCGTGGCCCGCGCCTCCTGGTCGATCGCATCGCCCGAGCGCACGGCCTCGGGCGCAACGCCGGCGAACCGCGCCAGCGCCCAGGCCGCGCCTACAGTGTCGCCGATGCCGCAGCAGGCGGTCAGCCCCAGCGCCGCCGCCTCCTCCGCCATCTGCCGGGCCAGCGCCGCCTCACCGCCGAAGAGATGCGCGCAGCCGGTGATATCGAGCATCAGCCCATCCGGTGCCCCGGTGGCGACCCAGGGCGAAAACCGCCCCGCCCAGCGCGAAAGCGCGGCCAGAAACGCTGCCTCCGCCTGCGGGTTCTGCAGCCGCGTCACCAGCGTGCCGCACATGGCACGGGCATCGCGCAGGGGTTGGCCGGGCACCAGCCCCGCCGCCGAGGCCAGCGCCGAAACGGAAGAGAGCACCTGCATCTGCCCCGCATCGCGCACCACAGCAAAGGGCACCTCCTCCGGCAGGCTCACCCGCCGCAAGAGGCGCTCGGCCCCAATACGGGGAAACCACACGGAAAGGATGCGGCGGGCAGACATGGTGGCGGGCAGCTCTTATGTTCTCTATTTGTTCCAATTTAGAGCGCCGTCCGCACGGAGTCGAGTCGGCCGGTGCGGAAGCCGCGCCAGCCTCTGCCTGTCACTGCGTCGAACCCCGTCGGGCCGCCAACCGGGCTGGCACAATCAGCCGCACTGCACCCGCGTGACGATGCCGTTCTCATCGGTCTCGACCGTGATGCGATCGGCGCGGTATTCCATCGTCACCGACAGCCCCGGGCGCACGATGCGGTAATTCGAGCCGAAATCCTGCTCCTCCACGGGTTTTCCGATGCTGCCTTGCAGCGCGGCGGCACCGCAGGTGTCGTCGGCATCCGTTTCCGTCTGCGCCACCGTCTCGTTGCCGGTGTCGTTGCTCATCTCTTCCCCCTCGCCCGGCATGCAGGCCGTCAAGGCCAGCACCAATGGAGCAAACATCATCAACCGCATGTGGCATCTCCTTTTCTCCCAGTCATATCGGGGGCGACCTGCAGCAGGCAAGTGTCAAGCGGCCGGGGGATTTGAGAGTTGAAAAGCGGCGGGCTTTCAATCAGTGTCTCTCAGAACAAATCTGGGAGGAAACCTGATGCGCACCACCGCCGCCGTGGCCCTTGAAGCCGGAAAACCGATGGAAATCATGGAGGTGAACCTCGACGGCCCGAAAGCGGGCGAGGTTCTCGTGGAGATCAAGGCGACGGGGCTCTGCCACACAGACGATTTCACCCTCTCGGGCGCCGACCCCGAGGGCGCCTTTCCGGCGATCCTCGGGCACGAGGGCGCGGGCGTGGTGGTGGAAGTGGGCCCGGGCGTGACCTCGCTCGAGCCGGGCGACCACGTGATCCCGCTCTACACGCCCGAATGCCGCGAATGCGATTACTGCCTCAACCCGAAAACCAACCTCTGCCAGGCGATCCGCACCACTCAAGGCCAAGGCGTGATGCCCGACGGCACCAGCCGTTTCTCGATGCTCGATGGCACGCCGATCCTGCATTACATGGGCTGCTCGACCTTCTCCAACCACACCGTGCTGCCCGAGATCGCGCTCGCGAAGGTGCGCAAGGACGCGCCATTCGACAAGATCTGCTACATCGGCTGCGGTGTCACCACCGGCATCGGTGCCGTGATCAACACCGCCAAGGTGGAAATCGGCTCGCGCGCGGTGGTCTTCGGCCTCGGCGGCATCGGCCTCAACGTGATCCAGGGCCTGCGGCTTGCAGGGGCCGACCAGATCGTGGGCGTCGACCTGAACCCCGCCAAGGTGGAAATGGCCAAGCGCTTCGGCATGACCGATTTCGTGAATCCCTCGGATGTGAAGGGCGATCTCGTGGCGCATCTCGTGGAACTCACCGGCGGCGGCGCGGATTACACCTTCGACGCCACCGGCAACGTGCAGGTGATGCGCACCGCGCTCGAATGCGCCCACAAGGGCTGGGGCGAAAGCATCATCATTGGCGTGGCTCCGGCCGGTGCCGAGATCTCCACCCGCCCCTTCCAGCTGGTCACAGGACGGGTCTGGAAAGGCACGGCCTTCGGCGGGGCGCGCGGCCGCACGGACGTGCCGAAGATCGTCGATTGGTACATGGAAGGGAAGATCGACATCGACCCGATGATCACTCACACGCTGAAACTCGAGGAGATCAACAAGGGTTTCGAGATGATGCATGCGGGCGAGTCGATCCGCTCGGTGGTGGTTTACTGAGCCCAGCCGCGACATCGCGAACATGAAAAAGCCGGGAGACTCGCGCTCCCGGCTTTGTCTTTCTGGCCTGGGTTCGCTGGTCAGCGGTCGATCCGGTCGGTCTGGCGTTTGTAGGAATGATGATCGTAGCCATAACCGTATCCGCCCCGATGGTAGCCACGGTCGTAATATCCGCGATGGCCGCGATCCGGGTGGTAGCCGCCATGGCCGCGCGTCACCCCGCGATAGCGACGGTTATCTGCACTATCGGCAATGGCAGCACCGACGATGGCAAGCGCCGCCGCGCCCGCGATGATCTTGGCGGTGTCGTTGTCGGCCGAGGCGGGGGTGGCGCTCAGGCCCGCGAGTCCAAGCGCGCCCGCGGCGACACCAGCGATGAGGTGGTCATGAAGGTTGCGTATCATGATATGCTCCTTTCCTGCGGCGCTGTTCGCCGCGCTGTACCAATGTGTAAGGTGAGGGCGGCAGGTGGTGCCGCAAGCGTACTAACGGCCTCGTGTTCGCAACTCATTCTTGCGTGATCGCGGCTTCATTGCGCACGAGGGCGCCAAGAAGCCCGGCGCAGGGAAGATTGTGCACAAATGCACCTTGCATCGTTTCGCCCTGCGGTTACCTCTGGAAGCGACACCGCCAACCGAGAGGGATTTTCGATGAGCGATCCAACCTATACCCCCCCGAAAGTCTGGACATGGGACAGGGAGAGCGGGGGCACCTTCGCTTCCACCAACCGTCCGATCGCTGGGGCTACGCATGACAAGGAGCTGCCTGCGGGCAAACATCCTTTCCAGCTCTACTCGATGGGCACGCCAAACGGCGTAAAGGTCACGATCCTCTTCGAGGAGTTGCTCGAAGCGGGCCATGATGCCGAATACGACGCGTGGCTCATTCGCATCGGCGATGGCGACCAGTTCGGCAGCGGCTTCGTCGACATCAACCCCAATTCCAAGATCCCCGCGATGGTGGACCATACCGGCGAGAAACCGCTGCGGGTCTTCGAGAGCGGCTCGATCCTCATTCACCTCGCCGAGAAGTTCGGCGCCTTCCTGCCCGCCTCGGGGCCCGAGCGCACCGAGGTGATGAACTGGCTGATGTGGCAGATGGGCAGCGCGCCCTTCCTCGGCGGCGGGTTCGGGCATTTCTACGTCTACGCGCCGGAGAAATACGAATATCCCATCAACCGCTACGCGATGGAAACCAAGCGCCAGCTCGACGTGTTGAACCGCGAACTGGCCCACCGCCCCTACATCGCGGGCGACGCGTATTCGATCGCCGACATGGCGATCTGGCCATGGTATGGCAACCTCGCCCTTGGCCGCGCCTATAACGACGCCGCCACCTTCCTCAGCGTCCATGAATACGAACACGTCATGGAATGGGCCAAGCGGCTCGATGCACGGCCCGCCGTGCAGCGCGGCCGGATGGTGAACCGCACCAGCGGCGAGCCGCACGAGCAGCTTCACGAGCGCCATGACGCGGGCGACTTCGAGACGAAGACGCAAGACAAGATCGGCAAGGCCGGATAACCGGTTTCCCTCGCCCCGTGCTTCGGGCATGATCGCCGCAAAGGAGGCCTCATGCCCAGCACATCCCAACGCCTTGCCGTTCTGATCGACGCCGACAACGTGCCCTCGAAATTCGCCGAGGCGATCCTGAGGGAGGTTACAACCTATGGCGAGCCGGGGCTCCGGCGCGTTTATGGCGACTGGTCGAACCAGCAGCTTACGGGCTGGACGAAGACCGCGCAGAAGCTCGGCCTCGTGCAGCACCAGCAAACCGCCAACACCAAGGGCAAGAACGCCTCGGATATCGGGCTGGTGATCGACGCGATGGACATTCTCCACGCCGGCCATTTCGACGGTTTCGTGCTGGTGAGTTCCGACAGCGATTTCACCCGTCTGGCCAGCCGCATCCGCGAGCAGGGCCTCACCGTGATCGGCATCGGCGAGGCCAAGGCGCCCGATGCGCTCAAGAACGCCTGTAACCGCTTCGTGGCGATCGAGAACATCGCCGGCAGCGACACCCGCGAGACGGGCCAGGGACAGGGGCTCGACAGCAAGCGCGCCGCCGAGGCGCGGCTTCTGATCACCGAGGCGATGGAAAAGATCGACCAGGACGACGAGTGGTTCACGCTGGGGCGCATCGGCCAGCAGATCACCGCCGACAAACCCGATTTCGACACCCGCACCTATGGCAAGAAGAAGCTCTCGGACCTCGTGAAGGAGCTCAAGGTGTTCGAAACGAAGACCGGCCCCGGCAACCAGTTGCTGGTGCGGCGGCTCGATTAGGGGCGGTCTCGCACCGGAGCGGCGGGCCTGCTAACCTTGCCCACATGCATTATCTCAAGATCAGCCTCGGCGGCCTTGGGCTTCTCTTTCTGGGCATGACGCCGTTCTACAACGTGGCAGCCATCGGCTTCGCGCTTGTCTTCGCGACCCTTACCGCGATTGCCCTCATCGAGAAACGGCGCCGTGAACGGGGCTAGCGCCGCAAGGCGCTGTGCCACTCAGTTCATCAGCCCTGCATGGCGCAGCCCGTCATCCACCAGAACGCGGGTGGCGGAGGTGAGCGGCGTGAGCGGCGAGCGCACTTCTTCCGAGCAGAGCCCAAGCCGCGACATCGCGTATTTCACGCCCACCAACCCCGGCTCGGTGAAGATGGCCTTGTGGAGCGGCATCAGCCTGTCCTGCAACTCGAGCGCGGTCGCGTAATCGCCCGAAAGCGTGGCCTTCTGAACTTCGGAAACAAGCCGCGGGGCCACGTTTGCGGTCACCGAAATCACCCCCACCCCGCCTTGCGCGTTGAAGCCGTGCGCCGTGGCATCTTCGCCGGAGATCTGGATGAAATCCTTGCCGCAGGTGATCCGCTGATCGGAGACGCGGGCGAGATCACCTGTCGCGTCCTTCACACCGATGATGCGCGGCAGCTTGGCCAGTTCGCCCATGGTTTCAGGCGTCATGTCCACCACCGAGCGGCCGGGGATGTTGTAGATGAAGATCGGCAGGTTGCAGCATTCGTGCAGCGCGGTGAAATGCGCGATCAGCCCGGCTTGCGTGGGCTTGTTGTAATAGGGCGTCACCACCAGCGCGGCATCTGCGCCCACCTCTTCGGCATGCTGCATGAAGCGGATCGATTCGACCGTGTTGTTCGAACCCGCCCCGGCGATCACCGGTATGCGCCCGGCCGCGGCCTTCACGACCTCGGAAACAACCATCTCGTGCTCTTCATGAGTGAGCGTGGGGCTTTCGCCCGTGGTGCCCACCGGCACAAGCCCGTGAGAGCCCTCCGAGATATGCCATTCCACCAGCTTCTTGAGCGTCTCGATATCCAGCGCGCCGTCCTTGAACGGCGTGACGAGGGCAGGAAAGGATCCTCTGAACATGACACGCTCCTTATGTGCGGGCCGCCCTGATGGCAGGCCCTTGGCTGAAACGCGCGCCACGGTAACGATACGCCGCTCATCTGCCAAGCTTGTGAGTGGACGCGCCGCCCCCGGCCCGCGTAGGTTGGGCGTGTCTATCCTGTGCATGGCCGGGAATTGCAAGAGATGTTGCGTGTTCTGACAGCTTTACTGGTGGTTTTCGGCCTGTCCGGCGGCGTTCGCGCCGAGGAGGAGGCCTCGCGAATCGCGCCGCGCCCGCTTGCCATTGCGCTCGATGCCGCAAGCGCCGGGCGCTGGGAGAACGCCGCCCGCATCGCCCTGCGCGACGGGCCGGGCGCCTCGGCGATCGTCGAGTGGCTCAGGCTGCGCGAGGGGCTCGGCACGCCCGAGGAGGTGATGGATTTCATCGCCACGCATCCCGGCTGGCCCGATCTGGGAGATCTGCGGCGGCGCAACGAAGAGGTGATGGCCGAGGCCCCCGCCGACATGTTGCTGGCCTTCTACGCCGAAGACCGCCCCCGCACCGGTACGGGCGCATTGAGTTACGCGCGCGCGCTCATCGAGGCGGGCCAGCAGGGCGAGGCAGAGGCAAGCCTCGTTCTGGCATGGCGCACGATGGATCTCTCCACCGCCGAACATGACGCGTTCATCGCCGCGCATGCCGAGCTGCTGAAGCCGCATCACGAGGCGCGCCTGCGCATGGCACTCTGGCGCGGCCTGCGCGATGTGAAACAGATGCTGCCTCTTGTCGATGACGACCTTCGCGCCTTGGCAGAGGCGCGGCAGAGCATCGAAGCGGGACGTACTGTCGACGATGCGGATCTGCCCGAGGGCGGCGCCGATGATCCGGGGATCGCCTATGCGCGGTTCAACCAGCATATCCAGCGCGGGCGGGCCGAGGCGGCGCGCACGCTGATCCTCAAGCAGAGCCTGATCGAGGGCGGCTTGGGCGAGCCAGACCGCTGGGGAAGCTGGCGGCGCTATCTCGCCCGCGAGCGGATGCGCGAGGGCGATCCGGGCACCGCCTACAGGCTGGCCGCGATCCACCAGCTCGTGGATGGCTCGAACTATGCAGATCTGGAGTGGCTTGCGGGCTATATCGCCCTCACCTATCTCGATGCGCCGGATCTCGCGCTCGACCATTTCCAGCGCTTCCGTTCGGCGGTGGAAACACCCATTTCGCTCGGCCGCGCCGGCTACTGGATCGGCCGGGCACAGGAGGCTTTGGGCGATCCGGAAGCGGCGCAAATCGCCTATGCCTTCGGGGCCGAATATCAAACCAGTTTCTACGGGCTGCTGGCCGCCGAGCGCGCGGGCGTCGCGCCGGATCCAACGCTGGCGGGCACGCGGCCCGAAGGCAACTGGCGCGAGGCCGCCTTCACCCGCGATCCGATCTTCCAGGCGGGTGTGCTCTTGCGCACCACGGGCCGGCTCTCGCTGGCCGAGCGTTTCTTCAAGGCCGTCACAAACGGGCTCGACGAGGCCGATATCCGCCGCCTCGGCGCGGCGCTCGACGATATGGGCGAGCCACATCTGCAGGTGATGGTGGGCAAGGCGGCCGCGCAGCGCGGCATCACCGTGCCCGGTCCCTATTACGCGCTCCACCCGATGCAGGACATGGACCTGCCCGTGCCGCTGGAGATGGCGCTGGCCATCGCCCGGCGCGAAAGCGAGTTCGACCCGCGCGTGGTGAGCGGAGCAGGCGCGCAGGGGCTGATGCAACTCATGCCCGGCACGGCTTCCGACGTGGCGCGCGACCTAGAGCTTGCGCACAGCCGCACGCGGGTGATCGAGGACTGGCGCTACAACGTGCGCCTCGGGGCGGAGTATCTCGCCCAGCTTTCGCGGCGGTTCGATGGCAACGTGGTGATGGTCTCGGCGGGCTACAATGCCGGGCCGGGCCGCCCCATCACCTGGATGGAGGAGCGCGGCGACCCTCGCAAGGGAGCTATGGACGTGATCGACTGGATCGAACACATCCCCTTCCGCGAAACGCAGAACTACGTGATGCGCGTGGCCGAGAGCCTGCCCATATACCGCGCCCGGCTGGGGAAGAACCCGCACCCGGTGCCCTTCAGCGAAGAGCTTGTCGGGCGCACGCTCGCTCTGCCCGCCACGGATTGAACGGCTCGCGGCCTGCGTCTTCTTCTTGGGCAAAATACTTTTGTCCGGCGGTAGCCAAAGCCTTGTGCGGCGCCTTTGGCCCTACCGCCGCCGCAGGCTCTCCAGCACCTCTCTGGAGGCGTTGCCATCCGGTCGCATCCCCACCGAGCGCTGGTAGGCGGCGATCGCCTCTCGCGTATTGGGGCCGACAAGCCCGTCGATCTTCTCGAGAGGGTAGCCCTTGCGCTTGAGCCTGCGTTGCAGCTCCATCTTCTCGTCGAAGCTGATCGGCGTGTAGCCGCGCGGCCATGCTGTCTGGATAGGCGCCCCCCCCGCGATCCTGTCGGAGAGATGCCCCACACCCAGCGCGTAGGCATCGGAATTGTTGTAACGCTTGATCACGTCGAAATTCTTGAAGACGAGGAAGGCCGCGCCACCGCGCCCTGCTGGCAACAAGAGCCGCGCCGAGCCAAAGTCGCGCACCGGGCGGCCATCCATCCCCACCACGCCAAGCTGCGCCCATTGCGAGGGCATCCGGCTGCCGCCGGTGCTGCTCAGGCCCTGCGGCACCCGCACCTCTACACCCCACGGCATGCCCCGCACCCAGCCGGAGCGGCGCAGGTAGGCGGCGGTAGAGGCCAGCGCATCGGAAGGGTCGCGCGACCAGATATCGCGCTTGCCGTCCCCGGTGTAATCAACCGCGAAGGCAAGGTAGGATGTGGGGATGAACTGCGTATGGCCCATTGCCCCGGCCCATGAGCCGGTGAAGTCGCCCAGCCGCACGTCGCCCGATTGCAGGATCTTCAGCGCCGCGATGAGCTGACTTTCAAAGAACTTGCCGCGCCGCCCGTCAAAGGCCAGCGTCGCCAGCGCCTCGATGATCGGATAGTCGCCCATCCGCGTGCCGTAGCGGCTCTCAAGCCCCCAGACGGCGGTGACCACATGCGCCTCGACCCCATAGGCGCTTTCGAGCCGGTTGAGCGTGCCGCGATGCCGGCGCAGCGCGCTCTGACCCTCGCTCACGCGCGGCGGCGAGGCGGCATTGTCTAGATAATCCCAGATCTCGTTCTTGAACTCGGCCTGGTTGCGGTCTTTCGAGACGACATCGGCATTGTAGCCGACGTTGCGGAAGGCGGCATCGAAGACCGCCGGGCTGATCCCCTGAGCGAGCGCACGTCCGCGAAACGACCGAATCCAGCTCTCGAAGGCGGCAGGCCTGCTGGAGGCGCGAACGAGATCTGCGGGCTCGGAGGCCTCCATCAGCGCGGGGCGCACCTGCGGACGCAGGCTGACGCGCAGCCCCCCGCGGCTCGCAACCGCCACCTGTGCTTGTTCGGCGTCTGACGGCGTGACAACACGCGCCTTCGGACGAAGGGAGCGCTCTACCGCCTCCGCCCAAGCGGCATTTCCGAAAATTCCGGCCGCCGCGATCCCCGCCATTATCCACTTGCTGCTCATGGTTGGCCCCGTTCTTTCGCGTTTGTCCCATCGTAACGCTAAGCGCCGTTTGGCGAAAGCGGGCATTCGCGCACAAGCGGCCAAACCGGCTTTATCCTGCCGGCTGGTGCGGGTTTTCCACGCCGATCTTCTCGAGGTAGGCCCGCAGCATCGGCACCCGGCGCGGGCGGAAGGAGCCGCCGGTGAACATGAGGTTGCGCATCCGGTCGAGCCGGAAGGCGCGGTAATCGTCGCGCAGGCGGCACCATGCGAGTAGGCAATGCGAGGCCTGCATGTAGACCACCGAAAGCGGGTCGGCCTCGCGCGAGGTCGCCCGGCCCTCGGCATCGGTGTAATCGAAGCGGATGGTGCGTTCGTCCCACGCGGCCTGCCTGAGCACCGCCACGTCGATCCCCGGTTCGGGCAAAGGCGTGTAGCGATGGGCGGTGAGCACCGCATGGGCGAGCCGGTGCGCCTGCCGGGCGGGCAGCCGGGCGCGCAGCTTGGTCAGCGCAGACCGCGCGGCGGCGGCAAGCACCGGGTCGCCCACTTCGCCCACTTCCCGAAGGCCAAGCACGAGCGCCTCGAGCTCATCGGGCAGGAAGGCGAGTGGCGGCAGCGCGGCATCCTCTACCAGGGTGTAGCCGAAGCCAGAGGCTCCATCGATCACCGCGCCCAGGCCCCGCAGCGCCTCGATATCGCGATATATCGTGCGCGGCGTCACCTCGAGCTGCGCGGCCAGCTGCGCGGCGGTAGCCGGGGGTGGCAGGCTGCGCAACGCCTGCATGAGCTGGAAGAGGCGGTTGGTGCGGGTCATGGGGCCACTATGCGCCGTATTGCTGACAGTTTCTGTCACTATGTCGTGATACTGCCGAGCCATGATCGAGACACTGTCAATGCTTCGCCCGCCCATGCCAGTGCCCGTTTCGGAGGTGGTGCGCGCCTATCCCGAACCCACCCGCGCGGGCGTGCTGGCGCTGCGCGGGCTCATCTTCGACGTAGCGGGACGGCTGGGCGAGACTGCGATCTACGAAAGCCTGAAATGGGGCCAGCCGGCCTATCGCGCCGCGCGTGGCACAACCCTGCGGCTCGGGCCGCACCGAGAGGCCGCATTTGCCCTCTTCGCTCCGTGCCAAAGCCGGGTGATCGCCGATCATGCGACGGCTTTTCCCGGCTGGGACAGGCTAGACGGCAACCGCGCCGTGCTCTTCGACAATCTGCACCAGATCGAGCCGGAAAGGCTTTCTCACCTCATCGGCCACGCGCTGACCTATCGGCGCTAGGCGCGCCCCGCCCGTTACCGGCGGCTCCGCTTCACCT
Organism: Roseovarius sp.; assembly: GCA_040222155.1. Taxonomy (GTDB): domain Bacteria; phylum Pseudomonadota; class Alphaproteobacteria; order Rhodobacterales; family Rhodobacteraceae; genus Roseovarius. The sequence goes on along the minus strand of JAVKDQ010000193.1, from coordinate 34,456 downwards.
TGCGCTTGAGCTTCTCGCCCTTTCTTTTCGCCTGCGCCAGCTTGCGCTTCGGAGGCTTGCCCTTGGAGCCACCCCGCGCTGGCCCCCGTGCCACGCTCTTGCCGTCGAGGCTCACGAGGTCGAGCGCGATGCCACCCGTCACCGGCGCAGCCTCGGCGAGCCGCACGGTCACTCTTTGGCCGAGGCCGATCACCATACCGGTATCCGCGCCCATCAGCGTGCCGGCGTCACGGTCGAAATGGAAGAACTCGCGCCCGAGCGCACGCACCGGGATGAGTCCGTCGGCCCCCGTCTCGTCAAGCCGCACGAAGACGCCGAACTTCGCCACGCCACTGATCCTCCCGGTGAACTCCTCGCCGAGCCGTTCCGAGAGGAAGGCCGCGAGATAGCGATCGTTGGTGTCGCGCTCGGCCATCATCGAGCGCCGCTCGGTTTCAGAGATATGCTCGGCGGTGCTGTCGAGCCGCTCCACATCGGCGGGGCTCAGCCCATCTTCTCCCCAGCCATGCGCCGAGACGAGCGCACGGTGCACCACCAGATCGGCATAGCGACGGATGGGCGAGGTGAAATGCGCGTAAGCCTGCAGCGCAAGGCCGAAATGGCCGAAATTCGAGGGCGCGTAATAGGCCTGCGTCATCGCCCTAAGGGTAGACATGTTGATGACTTCAGAATGGTCGGTGTCCTGTGCCTGATGCAGCAACTGGTTGAGATGCCGCGTTTTCAGCACCTGCCCCTTGGCGAGCGTGAGCCCGGCGCTTTCGGCGACGTCGCGCAAGGTTTCGAGCTTCTCGGGCGGCGGCTCTTCGTGCACACGAAAGAGCAGCGGCGACTTCTTGGCGATCAGCGTTTCGGCGGCGGCCACATTGGCCAGCACCATGAATTCCTCGATGAGCTTGTGCGCCTCGAGCCGCTCGGCGAAGGCTACGGAAGTAACCTTGCCCTCCTCGCTCAGCACCACCTTGCGCTCCGGCAGGTCGAGATCGAGCGGCTGGCGGCTTTCCCGCGCCTGCTTGAGCGCCGCATGGGCGGCATAGAGCGGCTTGATCACCTCGTCGAGCAGGGGCGCGCATTTTTCGTTGGGCTCACCCAGCGATGCTGCCTCCACCTCCTGGTAGGTCAGCGTGGCCGCGGAGCGCATGAGGCCACGAACGAACTTGTGCCCGATCTTCTCGCCATGCGCGTCGATTTGCATCCGCACAGCGATGCAGGCGCGCGGCACGCCCTCGTGAAGCGAGCAGAGATCGCCGGAGAGCCTGTCGGGCAGCATCGGCACCACTCGGTCGGGGAAATAGCTGGAATTGCCCCGCTTGCGGGCCTCTGCATCGAGCGCAGAGCCCGGGCGCACATAATAGGCCACATCGGCGATGGCCACCCAGAGCACATGCCCGCCCTCGTTCTTCGGGTCGTCATCGGCATGGGCCCAGACGGCATCGTCATGGTCGCGCGCATCCGAGGGGTCGATGGTGACGAGCGGCAGATCGCGCAGGTCATCCCGGCCCTTGAGGCCTGAGGGCTTCATGCTGTCGGCTTCCTCGATCACCTCGTCGGGGAAGTCATCGGGGATGCCATGCTGGTGAATGGCGATAAGCGAGACGGCCTTGGGCGCCGAAGGGTCACCCAGCCGCTCGACGACACGCGCACGCGGCAGCCCGAGGCGGCCCTTCGGCCCGGCCTGCTCGGCCTCCACAAGCTCGCCATCCTTGGCCCCGCCCGTGGCATCGGCCGCCACCGTCCATTCCTTGCCGTCGCCCTTGTCGATGGGCAGGATGCGCCCGCCCTCGGCCCCCTTGCGGAAGATGCCAAGCACCTTGCGTGGGTTGGTGCCGATACGGCGGATGAGTCGCGCCTCGTAATGGTGTTTCTCGCCCTTCACCTCCTGCAGGCGGGCGAGGATACGGTCGCCCTCGCCCAAGGCCGGATCGGAGGCGCGCGGCATCACCAGCACCACCGGCTCCACCCCTTCGCCATGCCATTCGAGCGGCTTGGCGAGCAGCTCGCCATCGGGTGTGAGCCCGTTCACCTGCAACACGCTCACCGGCGGCAGGCGATCGGGGTCGCGATATGTCTTCTTGCGTTTCTCCAGATGCCCCTCGGCCTCCAGTTCCTTCAGGACGCGTTTGAGGTCGATCCGCGCTGCGCCCTTGATGCCGAAGGCCTTGGCGATATCGCGTTTCGAGGTGAGGGTAGGATTCTCGGAAATCCAGCGGAGGATTTCATCCTTGGAGGGGGTCTGGCTCATGGCGTTGGCCTAGCACGGATGCGGGGGGCAGTCATCCGCGAAAGCGGGGCCGGCTCAGCCCTGACGCAGCAGCCTGAAAACCGCCGACGCCCCCCATCCCGCAACGATGGCGATGGCGAGCGACATCAGGCCGTAAAAGAAAGGCTCCTGCCGCGACAGGTTGAAGAGCCAGCGCTCGAGGCCCACCTTTCGCACGTCTATCGTGGTTTCATAGAGCGAGATCACCCGGCCCTCGCGGGTGAGGAATATGCGAGTAGAATAGGCGCCCTCTGTAAGGTTTGCGGGCATGTCGATGGCGGTGCGAAACAGCGTCTGCTCGTCCACCGCCACGGCGTTCTCGACGATCCTGTAGAGCCCGGATTTCTCCCTCAGGCGGATCACCGCCTCCACGAAATCCTGCGCTCCACGTGTGCCCATCGTGGCGCCGACGCTGCGGATGGCGCGCCCGATGGAGACCTGGTGGCGCAGGTCTTCCACATCGGTCAATACCTCGCTGAAAGGCGCGCTGGTGGCCACCTTGTAGAAGCTCGGAGCGCTATCGACGAGCACGCTGTCGGTGTTGATCCAGATGCCGAAGACACGGCTCTTGCGCCGAACGGTCACCGGGTAGGAGGGGCCGGACACCGCCACCACCACCTGAAGCGGCGGGCCATCGGGAATCGGCTCCTCCCGCTTGATCGCGCCGAAGACGAGAATCTGCGAGCCGTCGAAATTGGCGGTGATCGCCACCTCGTTCTTACTGAGGCCGAGCACCACCTCTTCGGCCCGCGCGGGCAGCACGGCCACGAGCAGGAGCAGGAGAGCCAGCCAGCGCATCGCTCAGTTCCCCCCGACCGGGCCGATGGAATAGAGCTCGGAGGGCATGAGCAGAAGGTCGAGCGCCAGTTTGAAGCAAACCACGAGCACCATGATCGCGAGGAGAATGCGCAGCTGTTCGGCCTTGAGCCGCATACCGATCGAGGTGCCGAGTTGCGCGCCGATCACACCCCCGACAAGGAGCAGCACCGCGAGCGCCACATCCACCGTCTGGTTCGTGCTGGCATGCAGCATGGTGGTGAAGCCCGCGACGAAGATGATCTGGAAGAGCGAGGTTCCCACGACCACCTTCGTGGGCATGCCGAGAATGTAGATCATCGCCGGCAGCATGATGAAGCCGCCGCCCACGCCCATGATCGCGGCCAGCACCCCCACCGCCACGCCCACCACGAGCGGGGGGATGACGCTGATATAGAGCCCCGAGGTTCAAAAGCGCATCTTGAAGGGCAGCCCATGCACCCAGTTGTGCTTCTTGCGGGTGGCGACCCGGCCGCCGCGCCGCGACCTGCGGATCGCCCGCAGGCTCTCGATGAACATCATTCCGCCGATCACGCCGAGAAAGACAACGTAGCAAAGGCGCACCAGCAGATCGACCTGCCCGAGCGACTTGAGGTAGTTGAAGATCACCACGCCCACCGCCGCGCCGGCGAGGCCGCCTATGAGCAGCACAGTGCCCATTCGCAAATCCACCGTCTTGCGCCTGAGATGCGCCAGAAGGCCCGAGAAGGAAGACGCCACCACCTGGTTGGCCTGCGTGGCCACGGCCACGGCGGGCGGGATGCCGATGAAGAAGAGAAGCGGCGTCAGCAGGAAGCCGCCGCCCACGCCGAACATGCCCGAGAGCACCCCCACAATCCCGCCCAGCCCCAGCAGAAGCAAGGCGTTGACGGAGACCTCGGCGATGGGAAGGTAGATCTGCATGAAGCCCCTTATCCCCGAGCGGCCGATCAATGCAAGACGGCACGGCTCGGCGAATTGGCGCAGCCGCATCACATTTTCTGTAACCGGGCTACAGCCGCGTGAGCATCGCCATGGTCAGAATCCGCGAAACAGGCCCGCGCGCGAGGCGAGCAATCGCGCCTCAGCGCTCCTTGACGTAAGGCTGCCCGCCGGCGCGGGGCGGTATGGCCTTGCCTACGAAACCCGCGAGAATGATCACCGTCAGGATATAGGGCAGCGCGTCCATCAATTGCACCGGGATCACGAGGCCGCCAATGTCGATATTCTGGTAGCGCAGCGCAACGGCCTGCAGGAAGCCGAAGAGCAGAGTGGCGTAAAGCGCGTACCACGGCCGCCACTTGGCGAAGATGAGCGCGGCCAGCGCGATATAGCCCCGGCCCGCTGTCATGTCCTTCACGAAGCCCGCCTGCAGCGCGGTGGCGAGATAGGCGCCCGCGATGCCGCAGAGCACGCCGCAGATCGCCACGGCGGCAAAGCGCATCCCCACCACCGAGATGCCCGCCGTATCCACCGCCGCCGGGTTTTCGCCCACCGCCCGCAGCCTCAGCCCGAACCGGGTGCGGAAGAGCACCCACCATGTGAGCGGCACGCAGGCCAGTGCGAGGTAGACGAGGATCGTGTGGCCCGAGATCAGCTCGGCATAGATCGGGCCGAAGATTGGCACGTCTGACAAGGCCTCGGCGAAGGGCAACGTGATCGGCTCGAAGCGGGCCGCCCCGATGAGCGAGGGCGTGCGCCCGCCTTCGCGGAACCAGTCCTGCGCGATGAGCACTGTCATGCCGGCCGCGAGAAAGTTGATCGCCACACCCGAGATGAGCTGGTTGCCGCGGAAGGTGATCGAGGCCAGCCCGTGCAGCCCCGCGAGCACCAGCGAGGCGCCAATGCCAGCCAGCAGCCCCAGCCAGACCGAGCCGCTCACAAAGGCCACGGCGGCGGAGAAGAAGGCGGCCATCAGCATCTTGCCTTCGAGGCCGATATCGAAGATGCCCGCGCGCTCGCTGAAAAGCCCGGCAAGGCAGGCGAAGAGGAGCGGCGTGGCAAGCCGCACCGTGCTGTCGAGCACCTGGAGGACGGTGAGGAAATCCATCGCGCTACCTCACCGTGGCCAGTTTGAACGCGGCAAAGGCGAAGAACCCGCCGAGGCCCGCCTCGATCCAGCGTCGACCCGAGGTGTAGGCTGCGCGCACGGGCCGCGAGGAAAGCACCAGTGCCCATGCCGCATGCGCCGTGAAGGAGATGGCGAAGGCGCCCAGAACGAAGGCCCCGACAACCGGCAGCGGCGCTCCGTTCACCGCGCCCACGGCGGCGATCGCGATCCAGAAAGCGATGGCCTTGGGGTTGAGCACCTGGATGAGATAGCCCTTGATAAAGAGCGCAGGCACCGGCTGCCGCCCGACCTGTGCGGTTTTCACCGCGGGCGGTGCCATCGCCTTGCGGAAAGCGCCGTAAGCCAGCCACAAAAGATAGGCCGCGCCCAGAAGCCGCAGCCCCTGCATGGCCCATGCCGCCTGTGACAGCAGCAGGCCAACGCCAAGCATGGTGAGGATGTTGAGCGTCATCGACCCGCAGGCAATGCCGAGGCTCGCCACCAGCGCCGCGCCCCGGCCCTGGGTGGTGGAGATGCCCAGCAGCATGGCCACCGCCGGCCCGGGCGAGGAGGCGCCGACCATCAAAATCGCGTAGGCCGCGACGAAGCCGGGGAGGTAAGGGGCGATCTCGCTCATGCCTGCCTCCGCTTCCGGAGCGCGAGGAAGAGCTTTTCGAGCGGCATCCGCACCATGTTGTCGAGCGCACCGGTGAAGAGGATCACAAGTGCCTGTATCACCACGATCAACTCGCGGGGGATCGACGTCCAGAGCGCCAGTTCGGCCCCGCCCTGGTAGAGGAAGCCGAAGAGGATCGCGGCGAGGAACACGCCCAGAGGGTGGTTGCGGCCCATCAGCGCCACGGCGATGCCGATGAAACCCGCGCCCTCGGTGGCGTTGAGGATGAGGCGTTCTGCCTCGCCCATAACATTGTTGATCGCCATGCAGCCCGAGAGCGCGCCCGAGATCATCATCGCGATGATCACGATCTTCACAGGCGGGATGCCGGCATAGCGCGAGGCGCTCTCGGAATGGCCGAGCGCCCGGATCTCGTAACCGAGTCGCGTGCGCCAGATGAGCAGCCAGACGAAAAGGCAGGCGGCCACTGCAACCAGCAGGCTCACGTTGGCCGGTGCGGCCTTGGAAAACCCGATGCCGAGCGGCGCCAGCATTTCGTGCAACGTGGGCAGATGTGCGCCTTCGGGGAAGCGCGCGGTGGCCGGATCCATCGAACCCGTGGGCCGCAGGATGTTGACCAGCATGTAGTTGAGCACCGCAGCCGCGATGAAGTTGAACATGATCGTGGTGATCACGATATGGCTGCCGCGTTTCGCCTGCAGCCATGCCGGGATAAGCGCCCAGAGCGCGCCGAAGAGCGCTCCGCCCGCTATGGCGGCGGGCAACGCCAGCGCCCAGTGCGGCCACGGGATGGCGAGGCAGACGAGCGCCACGCCAAGCCCGCCGATCATCGCCTGCCCCTCCGAGCCGATGTTGAAGAGCCCCGCATGGCTCGCCACGGCGAAGGCCAGCCCGGTGAAGAGAAAGTTGGTGGCATAGTAGAGCGTATAGCCCCAGCCGTAGGTTGAGCCGAGCGCGCCAGTCACCATCAGCTGAACCGCCGCCACCGGGTCTTCGCCGATCGCGAGGATCACCAGAGCCGAGATCACGGCGGCGAGGAAGATGGAGATGAGCGGCACCAGCACCGCATCGGCCCATGCCGGCATCCTATCCATTCTGCTTTTCTCCCTGCGTCTCCTCGGCCTGCGCGAATTGCGCCTCTTCCACGGCGCGGAACGGGTCTTCGGGCTTGCCTTCGATGCCGGCCATCAGCAGGCCAAGCTCGGCTTCGTTTGTCTCGGAGGGCAGGCGTTCGCCCATGATGCGCCCGTCGAACATCACCGCGATCCGGTCGGAGAGCGACATGATCTCGTCGAGCTCGACGCTCACCAGCAGGATCGCCTTACCCTCGTCGCGCAGGCGGATGATCTGGCTGTGGATGAACTCGATGGCGCCGATATCCACGCCGCGGGTTGGCTGGCCGATGAGCAGGATGTCGGGGTTGCGCTCGATCTCACGGGCGAGCACGATCTTCTGCTGGTTGCCACCGGAGAAGTTCTTCGCGGCGAGCTTCGCATCGGGCGGGCGCACGTCGAAGCGGGCCATCTTCTCCGAGGCCTCGGCCATGATCGCGCTGTTGTCGAGCAGCATGCCCGTGCCCGTCGCCGGATCGCGGTGATAGCCGAAGATCGTGTTCTCCCACGCGGTATAGTCCATGATCAAACCCTCGCGCTGACGATCCTCGGGCACGAGCGCGATGCCCGCAGCGCGCCGCGCGCGCCCGTCGGCGCCGGGGCCCGAGAGCGGCAACGCCGCGCCCTTCACCCGCACCTCGCCCCCGTTTCGCTCATTGGCCTCGCGGATGCCGCCCAGCACCTCCAGAAGCTCCGACTGGCCGTTGCCCGCCACGCCCGCGATACCGAGGATCTCGCCCGCTCGCAGCTCGAGGTCGATGCCGCGCAGCCGCTCCACGCCCTGGCTGTCGGTCACCTTCAGCCCGCGCACCTCCAGAACCGGTGCACCGGGCTTGGCCTCCTCCTTCTCCACGCGCAAGAGCACCTTGCGGCCCACCATCAGCTCGGCCAGTTGCTCGGGGCTCGTCTCCGAAGTTTTCACCGTTTCCACCATCGTGCCGCGCCGCATCACGCTCACCGTGTCGGTGATCTCCATGATCTCGCGGAGCTTGTGGGTGATGAGGATGATCGTCTTTCCCTCGTCCCGGAGCCGGGCAAGGATGCGGAAAAGCTGGTCGGCCTCCGCCGGGGTCAGCACACCGGTGGGCTCGTCGAGAATGAGGATATCGGCCTGCCGATAGAGCGCCTTCAGGATCTCGACGCGCTGCTGCATTCCCACGCCGATATCCTCGATCAGCGCATCGGGCTTAACATGCAGCTCGTATTCGCGCGCCAGATCGTCCAGCGCCCGCCGCGCCTTGGCGAGGCTGGGCTTGAGCAGCCCGCCCTCCTCGGCACCCAGGATCACGTTTTCCAGAACGGTGAAGTTTTCCACCAGCTTGAAATGCTGGAAGACCATCCCGATGCCCGCCGCGATGGCGGCCTGGCTGTCTGGGATGCGCGTTTCGCGGCCCTTGATGAAGATCTTGCCGGAATCGGCTTTGTAGAAGCCATAGAGGATCGACATCAGCGTCGATTTCCCCGCGCCGTTCTCGCCGATGATCCCGTGGATCGTGCCCGGGGCCACCTTGATCGAGATGTCGCGATTGGCCTGTACCGGCCCGAAGGCCTTGGAGATGCCGCGCAGCTCGATGGCCGGGGCAACATCCGGGGCGGCAGGGTTGGCCTGCCGCCCCGTATCGTCTTTCACCGCCATGCGCGCTTATTCGACCGGGCAGGTGTTGTCCGACATGTAGTCATGCACCACGAGCTCGCCGCTGGCGATTTTCGCGGAGGCTTCATCCACGGCGGCCTTCATCTCGGCGGTCACGAGCGCCTCGTTATGCTCGTCGAGCGCGTAGCCCACGCCGCCGTTGGAAAGGCCCATCACGTTGATGCCGGTCTCGAGGTTCTCGCCCGCCATCATTGCCTCGTAAACGGCATTGTCGACGCGCTTGACCATCGAGGTGAGCACCTCACCGGGATGCAGGTAGTTCTGGTTGCTATCGACGCCGATGGAGAGGATGTCCTCGTCGGCCGCCGTTTGCAGCACACCCACACCGGTGCCGCCCGCCGCGGCATAGACCACGTCGGCGCCCTGGCTGATCTGGGCCTGCGTAAGCTCCGAGCCCTTCACCGGGTCGTTCCAAGCGGCAGGCGTGGTGCCGGTCATGTTCTGGATCACGGTCGCATCGGCATTGGCGGCCTTCACGCCCTGCACGTAGCCGCAGGCAAACTTGCGGATGAGCGGAATATCCATCCCCCCGATGAAGCCCACGGTGCCCGACTCAGAGGCCATGCCGGCCATCATGCCCACGAGGTAGCTGCCCTCGTGTTCATTGAAGACCACCGAGCGCACGTTGGGCTCATCCACCACCATGTCGATGATGGCGAACTTGGTGTCGGGATAATCCGGCGCGACCTCGCCCAGCGCCTCGCCAAAAGCGAAGCCGACCATCACGATCGGGTTGCTGCCGGCCTCGGCGAAGCGCCGAAGGGCCTGCTCGCGCTGCGCCTCCGATTGCAGCTCCACCTCGTTGTAGCTGCCGCCGGTTTCCTCGGCCCAGCGCTGCGCGCCGTTGAAGGCGCTCTCGTTGAACGACTTGTCGAACTTGCCGCCCAGATCGAAGATCAGCGCCGGATCGGCCAGCGCGGCGCCGGACGTGAGCGCAAGCGTGGCGGCCGCGCCCATGAATTTCTGAAACATGGTCATGGGTTCTTTCTCTCCCCGTGAATGATTTGTCGTGCCTCGGGCCCCTGTTCGAACACCGGCTCCGGGCGCTCCCTGAGATCGAAACGATCTGCGCCAAGTAAGCCCGCAAGCAGGAAGCCGGGTCAATATCTTTGTGGGCTTGCCGCTACGTCAGGCGGATGGAATCGGGACGAGCGCCTTTTCCATGAGAAGCGCATCCACGCGGCCACCTCCGGGCGCCGCGTAATAGCCCTTCCGGCGGGCGATCTCGACGAAGCCGCAGGCGGCGTAGAGCCCGCGCGCCGGGCCGTTATCCTCGGCCACCTCCAGAAAGAGACGCGCCGCGCCGCGCTGCGAAGCCGCGTGCTCGAGCGAAGCCAGAACGCCGCGCGCAAGGCCTTGGCGGCGGTGATCCGGATCTGTTGCGATGGTCAGAAGTTCGGCCTCGTCGGCCACGACGCGCGCGAGGGCGAAGGCCTCGGGCCGTGTCACCGCCAGAACATGCGGGTTCTCCAGCAAAGCCGCGATCTCTTCCGCGCTCCAGGCCCTGCCCCGGCCCGCGAAGGCCCGCGCGTGAAGTGCCGCCATTCCGTCAGGCGTCATCGTCGAGAATGACCGGCGGCTTGTCGCGGGCGGGCGCGGCATCGGCGGGGCGGATGTAGAGCGGGGCGGGCGGCGTGAAGGGCGGCGCCGCGGCAGCGGCGACGCGGGCGATGGCCTCCGCGAGCGCGCCCGGTTCAGGCGGCATGGCCAGCGGCTCCGGCGCTTCGGCAGCGGGCATCAGGCGCGGCGCCGCGCCAGCCGGGCGAAGGTAGAGCTGCTCACGCGGCGCGGGCACGGCGGGCACATGCCCCGGCACGGCCAAGAGCGCGGTCGCATCGAAGGTGGACACACCCACAGAGGGCACTTCCAGCGCCAGCGAAAGCCCGCGCGCGGCGGAAACGGCGATTCGGATGCCGGTGAAGTTGCCGGGCCCCACGCCCACGCCGATGCGCGCGAGGTCGCGCCAGATGGCACCGCCCTCAGCCAGAACCTCTTCGAGAAGCGGTATCAAGCGCTCGGCTTGCCCGCGCCCCATGTCCTCGGCCCTGAATGCGAGAACCCGCTCGCCCAAGAGCAAAGCGGCCGCGCAATGCGCGGCCGATGTGTCGAAGCCCAGAACGAGTGTGTCAGACCCCAACGGGGCGCACCTCGGTCACTTCGGGGATGTAATGGCGCAGCAGATTCTCGATCCCCATCTTCAGCGTGATGGTGGAAGAGGGGCAGCCCGCGCAGGCACCCTGCATGTGCAGGTAGACAACCCCGCGATCGAAGCCGTGAAAGGTGATGTCGCCGCCATCCTGCGCCACGGCGGGGCGCACGCGGGTGTCGAGCAACTCCTTGATCTGGCCCACGATCTCGGCATCCTCGCCCTCGTGATCGGCATGGCCGGAAGAATGGCCCTCGCCCAGCATCACCGGCTTGCCGGATTGGAAATGCTCCATGATCGCCCCGAGGATCGCGGGCTTCACATGGTCCCATTCGGTGCCCTCGTCCTTCGTGACGGTCACGAAATCGCTGCCGAAGAACACGCCCGTCACGCCCTGCACCTTGAAGAGACGCTCGGCGAGCGGCGATTTTTCCGCCGTCTCGGCGCTCGGGAAATCGGCGGTGCCGGCTTCGAGCACGGTTTGCCCGGGCAGGAACTTCAGCGTGGCGGGATTGGGGGTGGATTCGGTCTGGATAAACATCTGGGCGCCTTTCATGGGGTGAGGCGGATATGCGCACGGGGCGCTGGCCTGTCAAGGATTAGAACAATTCTAAGAAACCCGACGCGGTTCCGCAACCCTTGCCTTGGGTCAATCCAGATCGACTGCGCGGATGAGCTTGCGCTCAAGTACCCGCAGCACGGTCTTGAGGTCGCTGCCGCGCTTGAGGATCTGCCCATCCATCCCGATCACCGAATACTGCCCCTGCCGCCCGCGCAGCTTGGGGCGCTTCTCGATCCGGTAGAGCGGTGTCTCGGCGGTGCGGCGGAACACCGAGAACACCGCCGCGTCGCGCAGATGGGAAATTCCGTAATCGCGCCACTCACCTGCGGCAACCATGCGACCATAGAGCGACAGGATCACGCTGAGTTCGCCGCGCTGGAAGGCGACGACACCCTCGCCCTGATGCTGTGGAAACGGCGTGGGGGATTGGAATGTCATGGTGCAAGAGTTGCCCCGAGGGGCGCATAATGCAAGAAAAATGCGCCGAGCCCGGTCAGGTGATCTCCTCCAGCCGCTCTTTCGAGAGGTCGCCCGGCACGATCGTGATGGGGATGGTGAGCGAGCCGGAGTTCTTGGTGAGCTGCGTCACAAGCGGGCCCGGGCCCTTCTTGTCGGTGCCGGCGCCGAGCACGAGCACACCGATTTCCGGGTCTTCCTGCACCTGCGCCATGATCTCGGCCACCGGCTCGCCCTCGCGGATCACCAGCTCCGGGTCGATCCCCTGCCGGTCGCGCATCCACTTGGCGAACACCTCGAAATGTGCCTCGATCCGTTCGCGGGCCTCCTCGCGCATGATGTCGCCCACGCCAATCCAGTGGTTGAACTCCTCGGGCGGGATCACCGCGAGAATTTCCACGCCCGCATTGGTATGAGCGGCGCGCATCGCGGCGAAGCGCATGGCGTTCAGGCATTCCTTGCTGTCGTCGAGCACCACGAGGAACTTGCGCATGATCCTGTCTCCTAGCGTGAGCGCGTATCTTGCCGCGCGGGCGGCTGGCTGGCAATGGGGTGCCGCGCGGGCGAGGCGCGGGGATCAGTCGAAGGTGCCGGTGACGCGGCCAAGCAGCATGAAGGCGCGCGAGGTGCGGGTGTTCGACAACTCGGTGAGATCGGCATCCGTGGCGGTATCGGCGAAAGTTGAGATCATCCTGTCGAAGAGCCGCAGGAAGTGATGCGCCGCATCGCGGAAGATCGGGTCTGATTTCATCCGCGCGGCAGTGAGCGCCAGCGACGAGCGGTCGCGGATGCCGCCCAGCGCCGCCACTGCGCGCCCGCGCTCCCCGGCGGCGAAGCGGCGCCAGATCTCGGGTCGGGCCAGATCGGGGCGCAAGTCGTCCATGTAGATGCCGTCATGGCTCATCAGGGTGAGCACATCTTGCGCGGCCTGAATGAGCTGCGCTGTGGGCCTGTCCTGCAGGGCGCGGCGGAGGGCTGCGAAGCCGTCCTTGTCCTCGGCGGTTTCGGGAAAGTTCAACGCGCGGATGAAGTCGTTGCGCTCGAGCGGCGCGCGAAGCTCTTCGGCAGGCGTGCCGAGCGGCAGCGCCACCTGCGCGTCGGCCTCGGCGGCGGGGGCCGCCTCGGCGGATTTCTTGGGCATCACCGCCTCGACCATCTGGCGCGAAGAATAGATCGTGGCCAGCGCGGCATCGGTGCGCCGCTGCGCCGCCGCGATCTCCTCGAGCTTGCGGGCGACCGAGCTTTCGCTCACCGCGTTGCGGTTCTGGCTCTGGGTCACATAGGCCTTGCGCATCGCGTCGATGGCCACCTGCAGGCGCTGGCTTTCCTCGCGCATCACCCGGGCCGAGCGTGCCGCCGTGGCCGCGACCCAGATCATCGCCACCGGCATGAAGACCGCGAGCATCACCATGACGAACCACAGCGGCCCACCCTCGCCCTCGAAGACCCTTTCGGCGCCGAAGCCCAGAAAGAGAGCGGCGGCCAAGCCAAGCCATAGCAGGGACAGCACGATCGCCGTCACCTCGACGGCCGTGAGGCCCTCGCCGCGCGGCTTCTCGAAAACTCCGAGCGTGTTCGGCGGTCGTTGCGGACTGTCGGCCATGCGCCTCACCCCAACCTGCTAGAGATATTCGACCTTTAGCACTTCGTAGGATTTATCGCCACCTGGCGTGTTGACCTCCACGCTGTCGCCCTCCTCCTTGCCGATGAGCGCGCGGGCGATCGGCGATTTGATGTTGAGCAGGCCCTTCTCGATATTGGCCTCGTACTCGCCGACGATCTGGTAGGTCTTCTCCTCGTCGGTATCCTCGTCCACCAGTGTAACCGTGGCGCCGAACTTGATCGGGCCTGAGAGCTTCTTGGGGTCGATCACCTCGGCGAGGCTGATCACGCTCTCGAGCTCCTTGATGCGGCCCTCGATGAAAGATTGCTTCTCCTTCGCCGAATGATACTCGGCATTCTCCGACAGGTCGCCATGCTCGCGCGCCTCGGAGATCGCCTTGATGATGGCCGGGCGCTCCACCGACTTGAGCTGCTTGAGCTCCGCCTCGATGGCCTGATGGCCAGTGCGCGTCATCGGTATCTTTTCCATGGCAGTGGGGCCCTCTCGCGATGGCGGGGCCGCTCCTGCCGGCCCCGACCCTTGGTTGTGCATCATGTCGCGGCAGATTGCCCCGACGAGGCCACAAGATGCAATAGGGGATGCTGAAGCCCCGTGCGGCCCTTGCCGGCAATCGCGTCATATTGCCGTTTTGCGCCAGAGTTTCGTCGCGTTCCAATTGACGGGGGTATGACGGGCACGATAATCACGCTCGGAACGCATTCCGGGCGGCCTTGCGGTGCCGCGACAGGGAAAGGATAGAGACGATGTCCGAGATCGAACGCGAAGCGATGGAATACGACGTGGTGATCGTGGGCGCGGGGCCTGCGGGCCTTTCCGCCGCGATCCGCCTCAAGCAGCTCGATCCCGAGCGCCAGGTGGTGGTGTTGGAGAAGGGCTCGGAGGTGGGCGCGCATATTCTCTCTGGCGCCGTGCTCGACCCTTGCGGCCTGGATGCGCTGATCCCTGACTGGAAGGAAAAGGGCGCGCCGCTCAACGTGCCGGTGAAGGATGACAACTTCTTCATGCTGGGCGAGGCGGGGAAGATCCGCATCCCCAACTTTCCGATGCCTCCCCTGATGAACAACCACGGCAACTACATCGTTTCGATGGGTAACGTATGCCGCTGGATGGCGGAGCAGGCCGAGGCGCTCGGCGTGGAAATCTTCCCCGGCATGGCCTGCTCGGAAATCGTCTATGGCGAGAACGGAGAGGTGAAGGGCGTGGTGGCCGGCGAGTTCGGTAAGAACCCCGACGGCACGCCGGGCCCCTCCTACGAGCCGGGCATGGAGCTGCACGGCAAATACGTGTTCCTTTCCGAAGGCGTGCGCGGTTCGCTCGCCAAGGAAGTGATTGCCAAGTATGACCTCTCCAAGGGCAAGGAGCCGCAGAAATTCGGCCTCGGCATGAAGGAGATCTGGGAGATCGACCCGGCCAAGCACCGCGAGGGCTCGGTAACGCACACGATGGGCTGGCCGCTCGGCTCCAACGCGGGCGGCGGCTCGTTCATCTACCACCTCGAGAACAATCAGGTTTACGTGGGCTTCGTGGTGCACCTGAACTACAAGAACCCGCATATCTACCCCTACATGGAGTTCCAGCGCTTCAAGCATCACCCGATGGTGGCCGAGCTTCTGAAGGGCGGCAAGCGCGTGGCCTATGGCGCGCGGGCCATCTCGGAGGGCGGCTACCAGTCGATGCCGAAGATGGTGGCGCCGGGCGTGGCGCTTCTGGGCTGTTCGGTGGGCATGGTCAACGTGCCGCGCATCAAGGGCAACCATAACGCGATGCTCTCTGGCAAGGCCGCGGCGGAAGCCGCCCATGCCGCCATCGAAGCGGGCCGCGCCGCCGATGAGCTCTCGGCCTACGAGAAGAACGTGCGCGAGGGTGCCATCGGCAAGGATCTCAAGAAGGTTCGCAACGTGAAGCCGCTCTGGTCGAAATACGGCCTTGTGGCCAGCCTCGGCCTCGGCGGGCTCGACATGTGGACGAACACGCTGGGCTTTTCCTTCTTCGGCACGATCGGCCACGGCAAGACGGATGCGGCCGCCACCGAACCGGCGTCGAAGCACAAGAAGATCGACTATCCCAAGCCCGATGGCACGCTCAGCTTCGACCGGCTCACCAATGTGAGCTTCTCGATGACCAACCACGAGGAAAGCCAGCCCGCTCACCTGCAGCTCAAGGATCCCTCAATCCCGATCGGCACCAACCTGCCCAAATATGCCGAACCGGCGCAGCGCTACTGCCCGGCCGGTGTCTACGAAGTGGTTGAAAAGGAGAACGGGCCCGAGTTCGTGATCAACTTCCAGAACTGCGTGCATTGCAAGACCTGCGACATCAAGGACCCCAGCCAGAACATCAACTGGGTCACGCCTCAGGGCGGCGACGGGCCGAATTACCCCAACATGTAGGCTGGCGGTAAAGTGATGCAGGGGGGCGCCTAATCGGGCGCCCCCGATTGCTTTGGAGGGTGGGCCGGTCTAGGTTTAGCGAAATTCCCGGACGATCGAGAGAGGCAGCGCGTGGTGCAAATCAGAACCCTCAGGCAAATCGTGCTGGCAGCGGCCCTTGCGTTGGGCGCGCCGCCGGTTCACGCAGAAGATGCCATCGGCGCCTATCTCGCCGCCCGCCAGGCCAGCATGGTCAACGATTACAAGGCGGCGGCGGAGTATTTCACCAAGGCGCTGGCACGCAACCCCTCGAACCCCGCGATGCTCGAAAGCGCGGTGGTGGCGCAGGTGTCGCTCGGCGATGTCGACAAGGCCATACCGGTTGCCCGCAAGATAGAGGCCGACGACCTCCTGAGCCAGGTGGCGCATATGGTGCTGGTGGCCGACGAGGTGAAGCGCGGAGAATATGAGGCGCTGCTCGAGCGCTTCGAGGAGGACCGCGGCATCGGGTCGCTGGCCGACGGGCTCATCTCGGCCTGGGCCTATCTGGGCATGGGCGACATGAGCCGCGCGCTGGAGCTTTTCGACGAGGTGGCCGAGGAGCGCGGGCTGCGCACCTTCGCGATCTATCACAAGGCGCTGGCGCTGGCGACGGTTGGCGATTTCGAGGCCGCCGAGCAGATCTTCGCGGGCGTCTCCGACGGCCCTCTGCAGCGCACCCGGCGCGGCACGCTGGCATGGGCCGAAATCCTCAGCCAGCTCGAGCGCAACGACGAGGCCATCGCGCTGATCGACGATGCCTTCGGCGCCAACCCCGACCCCGAGGCGATGGAGCTCAAGCGGCTGCTGGAAGAGGGTGAGCAGGTACCCTTCACCGTGATCTCCGGCGCCGATGACGGCGTGGCGGAGGTTTTCTACTCGTTGGGCCGCGCGCTCTCCTCGGAGACGAGCGAGGATTACGTTCTGCTCTATTCGCGCATCGCGCAATATCTCAGCCCCACCCATGTCGATGCGATCATGATGTCTGCGGAATTGCTGGAGATGCTCGAACAATACGAGCTCGCCACCGCGACATTCAAGATGGTGCCCCGCACGCACCCAGCCTTCGCCTCCGCCGAGATGGGCCGTGCCGAAAGCCTGCGCCGCGCCGACAAGACGGATGCCGCGGTGGAAGTGCTCGAGCAACTGGCCGAAAGCCACCCCGAATTGCCGCTTGTGCATGTTTCGGCGGGCGATCTTTATCGCCAGCTCGAACGGTTCGAGGATGCCGCCGCGGCCTATGACCGCGCGCTGGAGCTCTACGCGGCTGCGGGCGAAGACCAGTGGTTTGTGCATTATGCCCGGGCGATCAGCTTCGAGCGGATCGGGGCATGGGAGAAGGCCGAGGCCGATTTCCGCCGTGCGCTGGAGCTCAACCCCGACCATCCGCAGGTGCTGAACTACCTCGGTTATTCGCTCGTGGAGAAGCAGGAAAAGCTCGACGAAGCGCTCGACATGATCGAGCGCGCCGTCGCCCGCCAGCCCAACAGCGGCTACATCGTGGACAGTCTCGGCTGGGCGCTCTACCGGCTCGGGCGCTACGAAGAGGCCGTGGGCCACATGGAACGCGCCGCCGAACTGATGCCCACAGACCCGGTGGTGAACGACCATCTGGGCGATGTGCTCTGGGCCGTGGGCCGCACCACCGAGGCACGTTTCCAATGGAAGCGGGCGCTCTCGCTGGTGGACGAGGAGAAGCCCTCGCCCGATATCGACCCCGACCGCATCCGCCGCAAGCTCGAGGTGGGGCTCGACGTGGTGCTCGATGAGGAAGGTTCGCCGCCGCTGGAGGCCCGGAATTGACCGTTGTAGAGGCTTTCGTTCCCGCCAAGGTCAACCTCACGCTGCATGTGACCGGCCAGCGGGACGATGGCTATCATACGCTCGACTCGCTCGCCATGTTCGCCGATATCGGCGACCGCATGACCATCTCGATGCCCGGCTCCTACAAGCTCGAAGTGACGGGCCCGATGGCCGATGGCGTGCCGGTAGACGAGACGAACCTCGTGCTGCGCGCTGCGCGGATGATGCGCATCAACGCCGATATCGTGCTGGAAAAGCACCTTCCCAACGCGGCCGGGCTCGGCGGTGGCTCGGGCGATGCGGCGGCCACGCTCAGGGTGCTTTCGGGCTTCTCCGGCCGTCCCGTGCCCGGGCAGGGCATCGAGCTTGGCGCAGATGTGCCGCTCTGCCTGCAATCGGAATCGGCCCGCGTCACCGGGATCGGCGAGACGGTGAAGCCGGTGCCCGGCCTTCCCGCGCTGCACGCGGTTCTGGTCAACCCCAACCTGCCGGTTCTCACCGCCGAGGTCTTCAAGCGGCTCGAGCACAAGGTCAACCGGCCCATGCCCCGCACCCTGCCAACGTTCGAAACGGCCGGAGAGCTGGTGGAGTGGCTGCGCGGCATGCGCAACGATCTGCAGGAGCCCGCCATCGGTGCCGAACCGGTGATCCGGAACGTGCTAGAAACGCTCGAGAAAACGCCGGGCTGCATGCTCGCGCGCATGTCCGGCTCGGGCGGCAGCTGCTTCGGGATCTACGCGGATGCGGAAACCGCCGGGTCGGCCTCCGGCAGACTCACCGAGAGCTTCCCGAGCTGGTGGGTGAAGGCCACGGTGCTGAACCCGCCACGGTTCCACTGAGCCGTCGCTCGTGAGCTGCTGAGCATGGCGTCAAGCGCGCTTCAGGCGAGCCGCGCCACCACGTAATCCGAGAGATCGAGAAGCATCTGCCGCACCGGATGCTCTGGCAGGGTTTCGAGCGCCGCCTTGCCGCGCGCGGCCCAAGCCTCGGCATCGGCGCGCGTGCGCTCGAGCGCATCGTGCCGCACGAGAATGGCCATCGCCTCTTCCAGATCGCCCTCGCGCTGGTCGCCCTTCTCAATCGTGCGCTTCCAGAAGGCGCGCTCCTCATCCGTTGCATCGGCCACCGCCTTGATCACCGGCAGGGTCAGCTTGCGCTCGCGGAAATCGTCGCCCACATTCTTGCCGGTCGCCTTGCTGTCGCCCTGGTAGTCGAGCAGGTCGTCCGCGATCTGGAAGGCGATGCCAAGCGCATCGCCGTAATCGAAGAGCGCCTGCACCTCCGCGTCGCTGCGCCCGGCGATCACGCCGCCCACTTCCGTGGCCGCCGAGAAAAGCGCCGCCGTCTTACCGCGCACCACCTGCAGGTAAATGTCTTCATTCGTCCGCAGATCGCGCGCTGCGCTCAGCTGCAGAACCTCGCCCTCGGCGATGGTGGCCGCCGCGCCCGAGAGAATGTCGAGCACCCTGAGCGAGCCGGTTTCGACCATGAGCTGAAAGGCGCGGGCGAAAAGGTAATCGCCCACGAGCACGCTAGACTTGTTGTCCCAAAGCAGGTTCGCCGTGGGCCGCCCGCGGCGCTGGCGACTCTCGTCCACCACATCGTCATGCAGGAGCGTGGCTGTATGGATGAATTCCACCGTGGCCGCCAGCGCCACATCATGCGTGCCCTCGTAACCGCAGAGATCGGCCGCGGCGAGGGTGAGCATGGGGCGCAGGCGCTTGCCGCCCGCCTCCACCAGATGCGCTGTCACTTCCGGAATGCGCGGGGCGTGCCGTGAGGCCATCCGCTCGCGGATCAACGTGTTGACCGCATCGAGCTTGCTCGCGAGATGGCGCGCGAGGGATTCATGCGGTTTGGTGGCGGCCTGATCCAATCCCATCACACTCCCGTCACACGGCTCGACAAACCATGCCCCTGAACGTTAACTCAGCCCCATGAAACAGCTCCTGCGCACCAATGATATGGCGACAATCGCCTTCGCCAAGGCCCTGCTTCAGGGCGAGGGTATAGACTGCTTTGAAATGGACGTAAACATGAGCGTTCTGGAAGGCTCGATCGGGATTTTCCCGCGCCGGATGATGGTGGCCGACCGCGACTACGACGCCGCCGTGCGCACCCTGACGGATAACGGGATCGACGTGGATGACGGGCGCTGAGGAACCGGACACGCACAGCACCGATGCCTTTCTCGGCGGGCGGCTCAGCATCCTGCAGCCGCGCGGAGGCTACCGCGCCGGGGTCGACCCGGTGCTGCTGGCGGCCGCCATTCCCGCGCAATCGGGGCAAACCGTGCTCGACATGGGATGCGGCGCCGGGGTTGCGGCCTTGTGTCTCGGGGCGCGCGTGGGCGGGCTCGATCTGTGGGGGCTCGAACTTCAATCGGCCTATGCAGCGCTCGCCCGTCAGAACGCCGCGGCCAACGGGATCGCCTTCGAGGTGGTGGAGGGCGATCTGGCGCGAATGCCCGCGGAGCTTCGCGCGCTCCAGTTCGACCATGTGATCGCCAACCCTCCCTATTTCAGCCGTGAGGCCAGCGTGGCCGCACGGGATGCTGGCCGCGAAACCGCGATGGGTGGCCCGACCCCGCTGGCAGACTGGGTGCGGCAGGCCGCGAAGCGTTGCCGCCCGGGCGGGCATGTCACCTTCATCCAGCGCGCCGAGCGGATGCCCGAGCTTCTGGCCGCCATGACGGAGGGGCTTGGCAGCCTTGAGGCGCTGCCGCTCATCCCCCGCCGGGGCCGCCCCGCACGCCTTGTTCTGCTGCGCGGAAAGAAGGGCGGGCGCGCGGCGTTTCGCCTGCATGACGGTTGGCTTCTGCACGAAGGCGCGCGGCATGAACGTGATGGCGAGAGCTACACCGAGGCCACCACGGCCGTGCTGCGAGACGGGGCGGCGCTGCCCTTCTCGTGAGCATATCATTCAAATTGGCACGGCATTCCACCGCTCATGCTGCGCCTGCAGCGTGACAGAAATGCGAATCTGTGATGCACTCGTCCTGTTGAACAGGAAATCAGACATAGAGAGGAGACTGCCGATGAGCTTGAGTTCGCATGTCGAGGAGCTGAAGAAAAGACACCATGCCCTCTCCGAGCAGGTCGAAACCGCACAACGCTCGCCGGGCGCGTCGGACTTCGAAATTTCTGAACTCAAGAAGCAGAAGCTGCGCCTCAAGGAAGAGATCGCACGCCTTTCAGTAGACGCCTAGGCGCTACCCACATCCCGGGGATCGATCAGATCGTGTGACGCACAGCGGTCTTCGATCCCCTTCAGCTGATCCACGAGCCAAGCTCGGAACGCCGAGACCTGAGGCCTGTTTTCAGCACCTTTGACACACAGAAACCTGAAATGCGCGAGCATGTTCAGCATCGGGTGGAATGGTGCCACGAGCCGGCCCTCGGTGATGTGATGCGCTGAGAAAACCATCCGCCCCAGCACCGCGCCCGCTCCCGAAAGCGCCGCGTTGAGCGCGTGATCGGATTGCGAATAGTGCTGGCCCGACCAATCGCGCGGGGGCAGGCCGGCCGCGCGGAACCAGAGCGGCCAATCCACCTTCGGGTTCAGAAAGCCCAGCCCGTCATCGTGGATGAGCGGCACCCGCGCCATGCCCTCCGGGCCGGGAAAGCGCGCCGCGAGTTCGGGCGTCATCATCGGGGTCATCCAGTCGTCGATCAGGTGTTCGGCATGCAGCGCCTCCGGGTCAGGGCCGTAGCCGAAGCGGATCGCCACATCCACCTCGGAGCGCGTCAGGTCGACCGTGCCGAAGGAGGCGCTGAGGCGCAGTTCGATCTCGGGATGCGCCTCGACGAAGCTGTAGAGGCGAGGCGCCAGCCACGTAGCGGTAAAGGCCGGCCCGGCGGTGACGGTGAGCGATTGCGTATCCCCCACCCGCCGCGCCGCCCGCCATGCCGCGCCCAGTGCCTCGAAGCCCTCGCGCGCGCCGGGTGCCAGCGCGCGGCCGGCCTCGGTAAGCTCCACGGCACGGTTGAGGCGGCGAAAGAGCGGCGCGCCCAAATGCTCCTCGAGCGACTTGATCTGAAAGGAAAGCGCGGCCGGGGTCACGTTCAACTCCGCCGCAGCCTGCTGGAACGACATGTGCCGCGCGGCGGCATCGAAGGCGCGCAGGGCGGTGAGGGGAGGCAGTCGGTCGCTCATATTCAGTTAAATATCACTTAACCGAAGCGGAAGAAACTCTCGTTTGTCGGCTGCATCGCAAGGGGCCATATTCGGATCAATCAAGAAATTCCTCACCCCAAGGAGAACGACGATGTTTGAATCCACCACCGACCGCCGCATTCGCAATGCCTATCACGCCGCCCATGAAGCCCGCGGCGAGGCGATGCGGGAATTCTGGAAATGGCTCACCAAGGGCTCCTCTGCCGGTTGATCGTTGCAAGTCACCGCCAGTGAGAAGGGCCGGCCCCCGCAAGAGGGCCGGCCCTGTTTCTTTCCATCAGCCTGGCTCAGACGAAGAATTGCGCGCCGTTGGCGGAGATCGTCGAGCCGTTGATGAATTGCGAATCGTCGGAGGCGAGGAAGGCGACGCAGCGCGCGATTTCCTCGGGTTCGCCGAGACGGCCCGCCGGGATCATGCCGATGATCGCCTCGCGCACCTTCTCCGGCACCGCCATGACCATCTCGGTGGCGATATAGCCGGGGCAGATCGCGTTGGCGGTGATGCCCTTCGCGGCGCCTTCCTGTGCGAGCGACTTGATGATGCCCAGATCGCCCGCCTTGGTTGCGGCATAGTTGACCTGCCCGAACTGGCCTTTCTGGCCATTGATCGAGGAAATCACGATGATCCGCCCGAAGCCACGCTCGCGCATTCCGGGCCAGACCGGGTGCACGGTGTTGAAGACGCCGGTCAGGTTGGTGTCGATCACCTCCTGCCACTGCGCGGGGGTCATCTTGTGGAAGGGCGCATCGCGGGTGATGCCGGCATTGGCCACGACGATGTCGATCGGGCCAAGCTCTTCTTCGACCTTCGCGATCCCGGCCTTGGAGGCTTCGTAATCGGCCACGTTCCACTTGTAAGTCTTGATCCCGGTGGCCTCGGTGAAGGCCGCGGCCTTCTCGTCGTTGCCGGCATAGGTGGCTGCCACGTTGTAGCCTTCGGCCTTCAGCGCCTTGGAAATCGCCTCACCGATGCCGCGGCTGCCGCCGGTGACGAGTGCTGTTCGAGCCATGTGTTTCCTCCGTTATGAATGAGTGACTTGGTTACTTTGTTACGTATTCACACTGGCAACCGCAACATTGTTGCCGAATATATTTTCGTCATAGCGCAAGATGTCCTGCGATGATGGCCGGAACACCAAGCACAAGCGCCCCCATGAGTGCAAGGGCGAGCCGCATGTCTGTCTGGGGCGAAGGCGGGCCGAGACCCTTGCGTTCGCGGTAATGCGCATAGACCACCCGGAGCAAGCCGCAGGCCAGCAACAGGCGGCCCAGAACGAAAACCGAATCGAGCATTGTCAGGTAATTCGCCTTTGGTGCGGTGCTGAGTTGCAGCACGATAAGGCTGAGCAGGGTCGTGGCCAGCAGGGCCACCTGCGCAGAGGCAAGCTCTCTGTCGAGCAGCAGCGCCAGCAACCCGGTGATCACGACAACGACAATCGGCATGATCACCTTCACGCCGAAGACGGCGCCGTTGCGGCTGAGCGGGATGGTGAGCACCGCGCGCGATGCCGCCGGCGCAGGCGCGCCCATCGCCTGCCCGAGCGCGCGCGCCTGAACGATTTCGAGAACAGGCGCACCGAGTTGATACGCTCGGATCGTGATGTTCTCGCCAAGGGTCACGGGCGTGACATCCGGCAGGTAGCGCACTTGCGCGCCCTCATGCGGCATGTCTTCGAACAGGACACGCAGGCTGTGCCGTTCGAAGGGGTAGTCGGTGAGAAGCAGCGGGGCGGCGAACATGCCTTCGTAACGTATCGCGTTGAAAAAGCGCCCGTCTTCAAGCCGGTGCGGTTGCTCGTAGAGCAGCGTTCGGCGCGAGCGCCACCCGTTGTAGGGGTTGACGACGTCAAACCCCTTGATCGGGTCGATCGCCGGATCGGACCATGTGAAGCGAAAATAGGCGTCGAGCGCGAAACTGTTGGTGGTCGTATCCAGCTTCGGGATGTTGTTGACATGAACGCTCACGAAAACATCCGAAGACGCGTTCTGAGCCCAGGCAGACAGCCCCGGAAGGCAAAGGAGAAGGACGAGGCACAGACGAACCACGCGCATGTCACTCTCCTTGCAAGAGGCGCGCAGGGTGCGCGCCTCCCATTGCCTGCTTCAGTTTCAGGGGCGTTCCACGCACATGGCCACGCCCATGCCGCCGCCGATGCAGAGCGTTGCGAGGCCCTTCTTGGCGCCGCGCCGCTTCATCTCGAAGAGCAGCGTGTTGAGAACACGAGCACCCGAGGCGCCGATCGGGTGGCCGATGGCGATTGCGCCGCCGTTGACGTTCACGATGGCGGGATCCCAGCCCATGTCCTTGTTGACGGCGCAGGCCTGCGCGGCAAAGGCCTCGTTGGCCTCCACGAGGTCGAGATCCTCCACCTTCCAGCCCGCCTTCTCCAGAGCCTTGCGGCTGGCATGGATCGGGCCAACGCCCATGATCGACGGGTCGAGCCCGGCGGTGGCGTAGGAGGCGATGCGCGCGAGCGGTTCGATGCCGCGGCGCTCGGCCTCGTCGGCGCTCATCAGCAGGGTCGCGGCGGCACCGTCATTGAGGCCCGAGGCGTTGGCGGCGGTCACCGAGCCATCCTGCGTAAAGGCGGGGCGCAGCTTCTGCATGGCGTCGATGGTGGCGCCGTGCCGGATGTATTCATCCTTGTCGACCACGATATCGCCCTTGCGGGTCTTCACGGTGAAGGCCACGATCTCGTCGTCGAACTTGCCGGCCTTCTGCGCGGCCTCGGCCTTGTTCTGCGAGGCCACGGCAAACTCATCCTGCATCTCGCGGGTGATCTGCCACTTGTTGGCCACGTTCTCGGCGGTCTGGCCCATGTGGTAGCCGTTGAAGGCATCCCAGAGGCCATCGCGGATCATCGTATCGATGTATTTCATGTCGCCCATCTTGTGGCCGGCGCGCAGATGCGCGGCATGGGGGCTGAGCGACATGTTCTCCTGCCCGCCCGCGGCCACGATGGCGGCGTCACCGAGCTGGATGTGCTGGGCGCCGAGCGCCACGGCGCGCAGGCCGGAGCCGCACACCTGGTTGATGCCCCAGGCCGCGCTTTCGATGGGCAGGCCGGCATTGACATGCGCCTGGCGTGCCGGGTTCTGGCCCTGCGCGGCGGTGAGCACCTGCCCGAGAATGGTTTCGGAAACCTCGGCCTTGTCGATGCCCGCCCGGGCCACCACGGCCTCGAGCACGGCGGCGCCGAGATCATGCGCGGGAGTGTTGGCGAACGCGCCGCTGAACGAGCCCACCGGCGTGCGCGCCGCGGATGCGATTACTACATTGGTCATGATGTTCCTCCACCAGAGTTCGTGGCAGGGAATCGCCCGGGCACCGCGAGAGGGGCAAGCGCCGGGCCGCCCTGCCGTCTCTCGCGTGATAGACCATGCCAGATGGAGCGGCAACGGTTGGTTTGCCGAAGCTCACCCCGAAGCATGGTGCTGCTCGAGGCGCTCCCATGGCGGCTCGACGGTGGGTGCGCCAAAAAAATAGCCCTGCAGGCAATCCATTCCCATCTTCTGGAGAAAGAGCGCATCCTCGGCCGTCTCGACGCTCTCGGCGATGCAGACGAGATCGAGCTGCTCGGCAATGCCGGCCATGGCCTTGGTGAGAATCTGGTTGTCTGGCGAATGGGCGATGCCCCGGATGAACTGCCCGTCGATCTTGAGGATGTCGAAAAAGAACTGCTTGAGATAGCGGAAAGAGGTGAAACCCGAGCCGAAATCGTCGAGCGCGAAGCTGACCCCCTGCCGTTGCATCCGGTTCATGAAATCTAGCACCAATTCCGGCACGAGGATGGCCGAGCCTTCGGTGATTTCGAGAATGAGCCTGTGGGCCACGGTGGGATCGGCGTTGAGCCCGTCTTCCAGCGTGGTGATCCATGGCTCGTAGCCGATGGAACGGGCCGACATGTTGATGGCGAGCCGCAGGTCGGGGTAGCGGTTGAGCGTGTCGAGCCCGAGCCGGAGCGACGCGCAATCCACCTGCCGGCCGGTCTCGGTTGTTTCGACCGCCGCGATGAAATCCTGCGCGGGGATGACCCGGCCGGTTTCATCGACCACCCTGACGAGCCCCTCGTAGAAGGCGGGCCGCCCGGTATCGCGCGCTGGCACCACGCCCTGGTAGGCAAGCTTCACGCGGCCCGTTTTCAGCGCTTTTGCAACGATTTCAAGGATTTCTCCATCGCGCTTGCGCACGGCATAGCTGAGCGGGCTGTCTTGCCCCGAATGTACGTCGAATTTGTCGCGGATATCGCGCCCCATCTCACACTCCATTTATCACCCGGTTTGCAGGCTGGCGCCAAGGCGCTAATGAATGCTTAAACGAACAGTTTTCAGCGAATGCGGTGCGGCGGCTATCGGGAGGGTTTGAGCATGGGCGAAATCGGCGACAGGTGCGGGTGGGTGAGCGCCGATTCGATCTATCTGGAGTATCACGACACCGAGTGGGGCGTGCCCGAATGGGACAGCCGCGCGCTGTGGGAAAAGCTCGTGCTGGACGGCTTCCAGGCGGGGTTGAGCTGGCTCACGATCTTGAAGAAGCGCGAGAATTTTCGTGCGGCTTTTCAAGGGTTTGATCCGCATATCATCGCCCAGTGGGGCGAGCCGGAGGTGCTGCGCTGTCTGGGCGATCCGGGGATCATACGGCACCGGGGGAAGATCGAGGCGACCATTGGGAATGCGCGGGTCTGGCAGGAAATCGAGGCGGAGCAGGGGTTTGACCGTTACCTCTGGGGCTACATGGGCGGCGCGCCCCTGCAAAACCGCTGGGAGCGACTTTCGGACGTGCCGACGGAGACGGAAATTTCTCAAGCAATTTCAAAGGATTTGAAGAAACGTGGCTTCAAGTTCTGCGGGCCGACCATCGTCTATGCCTTCATGCAGGCGGTGGGGATGGTGAACGATCATCTCGTCACCTGCCCCTGCCATGAGCCGGTGAAACGGCTGGGTCAGGGCACGTCGGTATAACGTCGGTATCGCGTCGGTATCGCGTCGGTGCGGTGGCGGAAGGGGCTTGCGCCTGGTTTTGAGGCGGTGCAATCAACTGTCAGACAATTAAATGTCGGACATTTGAATCGGGAAGATCAGAAATGCCTGCGACCATCGAAGACATGCTTGCCGCGGCGCGGCGCCATTGCGAAGAAGACATCCTGCCCAATGTCGAGCGCTGGAACGAAGAGGCCCGCTGGCCGCGCGCCAGCTCGGACAAGGCGGCGGCGCTGGGGCTCATGGGGCTCTACGCGCCCGAGGAGCTGGGCGGGCAGGGCCTGAGCCTTGGCGAGGGCATCCGCGTTTACGAAGAGCTGGGCCGGGGCGATGGCGCCTATGCCTTTGCGCTCTCGATGCACAATATCTGCACCTTTGCTGGCTGCGGCTTTGGCACGGAGGCCTTCAAGGCGCAATGGGCGCGGGAGCTGACCTCGGGCCGCAAGCTTGCGAATTTCGCGCTGACCGAGCCGCAATCGGGCTCGGACCCGGCCAACATGTACAGCCGCGCCACGATCAACGGCGATGGCAGCTGGACGATCAACGGCGCGAAGGCGTGGGTGTCGCTCGCGGGCGAGGCGGATCTCTATTTCACCGTGGTGAAGACCACGGATGAGCCGGGCCACAAGGACATGGCGATGATCGCCATTCCGAAGGATGCGCCGGGCCTCGGCTTCGGGCCGCTCTACGAGACGCCCTCCTACAATTTCCTGCCCATGTCCGAGATGTACATGAAGGACGTGGTGGTGAGCGCCGACAACATCATCCTGCCGGTGGGACAGGGCCTGCAGGGCTCGCTGATGGCGATCGACATCGCACGGGTGTCGATTGCCTCGGGCTGCTGCGGGCTGATGCAGGCGGCGCTGGATACGGCGCTGGCCTACAGCCAGAACCGGAAGATGTTCGGCGGCAGGAACCTCGACCTCGACGGCATCCAGTGGATGCTGGGCGAGGTGGCGACGGAACTGGAGGCCTCGCGCCTGCTCTACCGCGCGGCGGCAGAGGCGCTCGGCACCGACAACGGCCCGCTGATGGCCGCCCATGCCAAGCGCTTCGTGCCGGATGCGGCGGTGAAGGCGGCCAATACCTGCACGCAGGTGCTGGGTGGCATGGGGCTGCTCAAGCCTTACGGGATGGACCGGCTCTCGCGGCTCGCGCAGATGCTGCGCATCGTCGACGGCACCACGGAGATTTCGCGCGTGGTGATCGGGCGGGCGCTGCAGAAACGCGCGAAGAGCCTGCCGGTGCCGTCGATTCCGAAAGGCTTTGGCGAGGCGTGAGCCGGGTTGGGGCGCGGGCCGCCGACCCTGCCGCGCGCCCCACGCAATCCTTTTGGAATCTCCGCGCTTATCCTATATGGAGGCCCATCACGCCTAACGCCCCATGAAAGACTGCAGAGAGTCATGACAGACCGCACCGCACCGATCACGCAGGATGTGCTGACCATCCCCCGGAAAATGCCCGAGGGAGGGAAGACCAACCTCGTGGGCCTCACCCGCGACAAGCTGCGCGAGGTGCTCATCGCGCATGGCACGCCCGAGAAGCAGGCGAAGATGCGGGTGAACCAGATCTGGCAATGGATCTACTGGTGGGGCGTGCGCGATTTCGAGGCGATGACGAACCTCGCCAAGGCCTACCGGGCGGAACTGGCCGAGAATTTCGTGATCGAGATTCCCGAGATGGTGAGCAAGCAGGTGAGCGCCGACGGCACGCGCAAATACCTCGTGCGAATCGCGGGCGGGCACGAGGTGGAGGTGGTCTACATCCCCGAGACGGACCGGGGCACGCTCTGCATCTCGAGCCAGGTGGGCTGCACGCTGACCTGTTCGTTCTGCCATACCGGCACGCAGAAGCTGGTGCGCAACCTCACGGCGGGCGAGATCGTGGGGCAGGTGATGATGGCGCGCGACGACCTTGGCGAATGGCCGAAGCCCGGCGAGGGCGCGGGCGAGCGGCCGAGGCTGCTTTCCAACATCGTGCTGATGGGCATGGGCGAGCCGCTCTACAATTTCGAGAACGTGCGGGATGCGATGAAGATCGCGATGGATGGCGAGGGGATTTCGCTCTCGCGCCGCCGCATCACGCTTTCCACCTCGGGCGTGGTGCCCGAGATCGCCAAAACGGCGGAAGAGATCGGCTGCATGCTGGCGGTGAGCTTCCATGCCACCACCGACGAGGTGCGCGACAGGTTGGTGCCGATCAACAAGAAGTGGAACATCGAGACGCTGCTGAACGCGCTCAGGGAATATCCGAAAGTGTCGAACTCGGAGCGGATCACGTTCGAATACGTGATGCTCAAGGGCGTGAATGACAGCGACGAGGATGCGCGGCGGCTGGTGCAGCTGATCAAGGGCATTCCCGCGAAGATCAACCTCATCCCGTTCAACGAGTGGCCCGGCGCGCCGCATGAACGCTCTGACTGGGAGCGGATCGAGCGGTTTGCCGATATCGTCTACAAGGCGGGTTATGCGAGCCCCATCCGCACGCCGCGGGGCGAGGATATCATGGCGGCCTGCGGGCAGCTCAAATCGGCCACCGAACGCGCCCGCAAGAGCCGCAAGGAGATCGAGGCCGAGGCGGGGCTGTGAGCCCCGAGGCTTTCGCGCCCCTGCCCACCCCCACCAATGCCGAGGGCCAGCCCCGCCGCACCGGCGTGGAAATCGAGCTGGGCGGGCTCGAGGAGGCGCGCTGTGCGGCGCTTTGCGCCGAGCATCTGGGCGGGCGCGCGCGGCAGGTGGATACGGCGATCTGGCGGGTGGAGGAGAGCGAGATCGGCACGCTCGAGGTCTATCTCGACACGGCGCTGAAGGATTTCGAGAAGACCGCCCTGCGCGATGCGGCGCTGAGCGTGGGGCGCGAGGTGATCCCGGTGGAGATCGTCTCGGAACCGCTGGAGCGGGAGGGGCTCGTGCGGCTCGACGCGCTGCGGGAGGGCTTGCGCGGGGCGGGGGCGCTCGGCTCGGGGGGTGGCGTTTTCTTCGGCTTCGGGGTGCATCTCAACGTGGAGATGGCGGGGCGTGAGACGGTGGTGCCGGTGCTTTTGGCCTATGCGCTCATCGAGGACTGGCTGCGCGCGGCCAACCCGATCGACCAGATGCGGCGCGTGCTGCCCTTCACCGCGCCCTACCCCACGCGGCTGGTGCGGCGGCTGATCGCGCTGGGGCCGAGGGCCGACCTGCGGCATGTGATGGACGCCTATGCGCAGGAGGCGCCCTCGCGCAATCACGGGCTCGACATGCTGCCGCTCTTCGCGCATCTCGATGCCGAGCGGATCGCGCCTGCCTTGACGGAAACGACCTCGCCGCGCCCCGCCTATCACTTCCGTCTGCCCGATTGCCGGATCGACGAGCCGGGCTGGTCGCTCGACAGCGAGTGGCGGCGGTGGCGCACGGTGGAGCGGGTGGCGGAGGATGCCGCGCTGCTGGCGGCGCTGGCGGCGGCATGGGCCGAGGCGCATCCGGGCCTCACGCTCTCGCGGCAGGACTGGGCGGCGCGCTGCGGGCGGGTTCTGGAGGCGCATGGGCTCGCCGATGCGGGCGCGGGGGCCTGATGGCCCGCCCGCTGATCGCCGTGACCACCTCGCGCCGCTCGGGCTGGCGCATCTTTCCGCTCGTGGCGTTCAACCTGTGGCTCGCGGGCGGGCGCGCGGTGCGCTGGGACGAGGCGCGGGAGGTGGATGTGCCAAGGGTCGATGGCGTGGTGATCGGCGGGGGCGACGACATCTCGCCCGATCTCTATGGCGGGCAGATCGTGCGGAGCGCCCGGCTCGACCCGGAGCGCGACGCGATGGAGCGCAGCATCGTGGAGGCCTGTTTCGAGGCCGGAAAGCCGGTGCTGGGCATCTGCCGGGGCAGCCAGATGCTGAACGTGGCGCTGGGGGGCACGCTCTTTCAGGATGCCTACGAGGTGTATCGCGAGAGCCGGCGGCACCGCACGATCCTGCCGCGCAAGGATGTGGAAGTGGTGCCGGGCACGCGGCTCGCGATGATCGCGGGGGAGGCGCCGATGCGGGTGAACGCGCTGCACAGCCAGGCGGTGGATGCGCTGGGGCGGGGCCTGCGGGTGGCGGCGCGCGACCCGGGCGGGATGATCCAGGCGGTGGAGCGGGTGCGCGAGCCCTTCGCGCTGGGGGTGCAGTGGCACCCGGAGCACCTGTTCTACGCGCGCAGGCAGCGACGGCTCTTTCGCGCGCTGGTGGAGGCGGCGGCGGCCGGGCTGGCGGACGAGGCGCAATTGCCGAGGGTGGATGAGGCGCTTTGAGGTGGCTTGGTGCCGAGCCGCGCCATCGACGGGCCGCGGTGCCTCGATCCGCCGGTTGTTCTACAGAACTTTATGGTTGAGTGCCCGCATTAAGCCCGAGCGATGCACTGACTTTGACGTATCGACGTGCCGGGGGGGCGGCCCGTCGATGGCGCGGCGGCCTGCGGCCTTGACTCCGCGCCGGGCGCACAATGCCAAACCTCCACCCAAGCCCGATCCACCCCCATCGCATCCTGCCGCGATGATTCCCCCGGCCTGCCGCAATTCGGAACGATTGTTGCCACGAGGGGCATTTACCTCTGACGATACAGGCAACTGTTCTGAGGTAGGAAACGATGGAACACAGCAACTTTTCCAAGATCCGCGACCTTGTGATGCGCGAGCGCGCGCTGGCGGTATCGGAGCGTGAATGGCAGCATCGGCTGCGCGGCTACGGTTACGGCATCCGCGACACCGACGAAGGCCGGGTGGTGACCTCGCTGGTGCGCGGCGCAGATATCTGCGCGCTGGGCGCGGGCGCGTAAGCGGCGCGCCCGGTCAGCCCTCGGCGCCGCCGAGGACGCCCGTGCGCACGCCATAATCGACCGCGAGCTGGTAATCGGGGTCGTCGTCGCTATCGACGACGAGATGGCCCGCGCGCTTCAGCAGCCGGTGGCAATCGGGGCTCAGGTGGCGCAGCTTGATATGCTTGCCCGCGGCCTCGTACTTGCCCGCGACACCCTCGATGGCCTGCAGGGCCGACTGGTCGACCACGCGGCTTGAGGCGAAATCGACGATGACGCGCTCGGGGTCGTTCTCGATGTCGAAGAGCTCGGCAAAGCCCGCCGCCGAGCCGAAGAAGAGCGGGCCCTGGATTTCATAGACCTTGGCGCCCGCCTCGGTATGCGACTCGCGCGTATGGGCATGGATGCGCTTGGCGTTGTTCCACGCATAGGCCAGCGCCGAGACGATCACCCCCACGACAACGGCGATGGCGAGATCGTATTTCACCGTCACGGCGGTGACGAGCACGATCACCAGCGCATCCGTGAGCGGCACCTTGCGGAGGATCATCAGCGAGTTCCACGCAAACGTGCCGATCACCACCATGAACATCACCCCCACCAGCGCCGCGAGCGGGATCTGCTCGATGAGGGGTGCTGCGAAGAGGATGAAGACCAGCAGGAAGAGCGCCGCCGCGATGCCGGCGATGCGCGTGCGCCCGCCGGATTTCACGTTGATCATGGATTGCCCGATCATCGCGCAGCCGCCCATGCCGCCAAAAAACCCGGTGACGGTGTTGGCCAGCCCCTGCGCCACGCATTCCTGGCTGGCGCCACCGCGCTTGCCGGTCATCTCGCCCACGAGGTTGAGGGTAAGCAGGCTCTCGATGAGGCCGATGGCGGCGAGGATCACCGCGTAGGGCAGGATGATCTCGAGTGTCTCGAGCGTGAGCGGCACGGTGGGGATGTGGAGGCTCGGCAGCCCGCCCTGGATGGAGGCCAGATCGCCCACGCGGGGCACGTCGAGCCCCAGCGCCAGCACGAGGCCCGCGACGATGGCGATGCCCGCCAGCGGCGCGGGGATCGCGCGGGTGAGGCGCGGCATCACCCAGATCACCGCCATCGTGAGCGCCACGAGGCCGAGCATCATCAGAAGCGGCGTGCCGGAGAGCCATTCGCCGCCGGTCATGCCGTGATCCGTCTGCTCCATCGTGCCCGGCACCTTGAACTGGCCCAGCTGGGCGAGGAAGATGACGATGGCGAGGCCGTTGACGAAGCCCAGCATCACCGGGTGCGGCACGAGGCGGATGAACTTGCCCCAGCGCAAGACCCCGGCGGTGATCTGCAGGAGGCCCATGAGCACCACGGTGGCGAAGAGATATTCAACGCCATGGGTGGCCACCAGCGAGACCATCACCACCGCCAGCGCGCCGGTGGCGCCCGAGATCATGCCGGGGCGCCCGCCGATCAGCGCGGTGATGAGCCCCACGATGAAGGCGGCGTAGAGCCCCACCAGCGGATGCACCCCCGCGACGAAGGCGAAGGCCACCGCCTCGGGCACGAGCGCGAGCGCCACGGTGAGGCCCGCGAGCAGTTCGATGCGCAGGCGCGCAGGGGTGGGGCGCTCATCCTGCATCAGGCTGAGATCGGGCATGATGAGGCGGCTGGCCACGGCGGTTTTGAGGTCGCGTGTCAAAGGGCTGTCTTTCCGGCTTCCGGGAATTCGGGTTTCGGGGCTGATACTGCACTGCAGCGAAAAGCGCCACCCGTTTTCCCGGGATGCTCTCATGCGCGGGGCGCAAGACAAGGGGCCGGCTTGGCATCCGCCCGGCAAATGGGCAGAGTGCGGGCGATGGCAGAGGAGAGCAGGGCATGGCGCAAACCATGATCGGGGTGATCGGCGGCTCGGGTGTTTACAAGATCGACGGGCTTGAGGGCGCGGAATGGCGCGTGGTGGAAACGCCGTGGGGGGCGCCCTCGGACGCGGTGCTTACCGGGCGGCTGGGCGGCGTGGCGATGGCCTTTCTGCCGCGGCACGGGCGCGGCCATGTGCATAGCCCCGGCTCGGTGCCCTACCGGGCCAATATCGACGCGCTGAAACGGCTGGGGGTGACGGATGTGATCTCCGTTTCTGCCTGCGGCTCGTTTCGCGAGGAGATGGCGCCGGGGGATTTCGTGGTGGTCGACCAGTTCATCGACCGGACCTTCGCGCGGGAGAAGAGCTTCTTCGGGGAAGGCTTCGTGGCGCATGTGAGCATGGCGCATCCCACCTGCCCCCGGCTCGGCGCGGCCTGCGCGGAGGCGGCGGAGGCGGCGGGCGTGAAGGTGCATCGGGGCGGCACCTACCTGGCGATGGAGGGGCCGCAGTTTTCCTCGCTGGCGGAGTCGAAGATGTATCGCGAGGCATGGGGGGCGGACGTGATCGGGATGACGAACATGCCCGAGGCCAAGCTCGCCCGCGAGGCGGAGCTTTGCTATGCCTCGGTGGCGATGGTGACCGATTACGACAGCTGGCACCCGGAGCATGGCGAGGTGGATATCGCGCAGATCATCGCCACGCTCACCGGCAATGCCGACAAGGCCCGCGACATGGTGCGCCGCCTGCCCGCGCTTCTGGGGCCTGAGCGCGCCCCCTGCCCGCATGGCTGCGACCGGGCGCTGGAATTCGCCATCCTCACCGCGCCCGAGAAGCGCGACCCGGGCGTGATGGCCAAGCTTGACGCGGTGGCGGGACGGGTGCTTTGAATACGCTCTGCCCCGCCCCCTGACAGGAGACACCCCATGCCCCTCGATCTCTGGCTCGCCTTCATGGCCGCCTCGTTTGCCCTGCTGATCATCCCCGGCCCCACGGTGCTGCTGGTGCTCAGCTATGCGCTGAGCCAGGGGCGGCGGGTGGCGCTGGCCTCGGCTGCCGGGGTGGCGCTGGGCGATTTCATCGCGATGACCGCCTCGCTGCTGGGGCTCGGCGCGCTGGTGCTGGCCTCGGCCACGCTCTTCACGGTGCTGAAATGGGTGGGCGCGGCCTATCTCGTGTGGCTGGGCGTGAAGCTCCTG
>JAVKDQ010000192.1:0-9925 GCA_040222155.1 Roseovarius sp. | reverse complement strand
CCCGAGGCGGTGGAGAAGACCGCGCAGGTCATCAGAGCGGCGATGCCGAGCGAGCCCGGCAGGTTATGCGCCGCCTGGTAGAGCGAGTAGAAGAGCCTGTCGACGATGTTGGCGCGTTCCACCACGTATCCCATGAAGAGGAAGAGTGGAATTGCCACAAGGATGTCGTTCTCCATCACCGAATAGGTGTTCTGGTTGAGGAGATAGAAAATATTGTTGTTGAAGATGTCGCCGATCGTTTCCGGCGCGCCGGAGTAATAGGCGTAATAGCCGAAGCCCACGCCCATGGCGATCAGCGTGAAGGCGATCGGGAATCCCAGAAGCACCAGCACGATGAAGAGGCAGAGCATCAGGATGGCTACCTGCGGGTCGGTCATCGCTTGCCCTCCTGACCAGCGGTGCCGAGATCGAGATCTTCGGCGCCCATTTCCATAAGCATGCTTTCGGTTTCCTTTACGTCATCGATCCGGCGGGGCCACGTGCCCTCGCGCATCGCGATCACGCAGCGCATCATCTCGGCGAGGCCCTGGATCATCAGCAGCAGGCCCGCCACGGGGATCAGCGTCTTGAAGAAGTAGATCTGGATGCGGGCGGGGCTGTTCCAGCTCACCTCCTTGTAGCGCCAGCTGTCGGAGGCGATCTCCCAGCCATACCAGAAGAGCGCGATCATGCCGGGAAAGAAGAAGAGGATGTAGAGCACGAAATCCACCCGCGCCTGCCAGCGCACAGGGAAAAGCCGGTAGA
Source organism: Roseovarius sp. (assembly GCA_040222155.1). Lineage (GTDB taxonomy): Bacteria > Pseudomonadota > Alphaproteobacteria > Rhodobacterales > Rhodobacteraceae > Roseovarius. The sequence continues at coordinate 9,181 of JAVKDQ010000192.1, read as the reverse complement.
GCACGTCGCCGCGCACATGGCTGTCCTGCGCGAGCGCATAGGCTCCGGCCATCAGGAAGAGCGCCCCATACATCTGCACCATCATGTCGAACGCCCATACGGTGGGGGCGTTGAGCACGTAGCGCACGAAGACCTCGTAGCTGACCGAGAGGGTCAGGATGAGGATGCACCATCCGAAGGCCTTGCCAACCCACTGGCTCAGGCCCTCGACGGCATGAATAATCTTGATCACGGAATGTCCCCCCCGCACACCTTTACAGCCCGGCAGAGGCCGCGGGCGCGGCCTCTGCCATTCGTAAGGGTCTCACGTCACGAGAAATAGTGGTTATAGGCCAGCTTGTAGTCGGGCTGGTTGAGGTTGAGATAGTTCATCACCGTCTTGGCATAGGCCTTCTGGCTCTCGACCACCTTGGCGAAGAACGGATCTTCGCCTGCGATCCGATCCACCACAACGTCCCACGCCTCGAGCTGGGCTGCCATCACGCTGTCGGGCGTACGATAGACGTTCACACCCTGCTCTTCGCGCAGCTTCACGAGATCTTCGGCATAGCGCTTGGTGTTGTGCCAGTAGAAGTTGGAGTTCTCCGCTTCAGAGGCATACTTCAGGATCGCCTGAAGCTCCGGCGCCAGCGCCTCGAACTTCTGCTTGTTGAAGGTGACCTCGAAGAATTCCTGGCTCTGGTGGAACGAGGCCAGGTGGTAGTGCTTCGAGACGTCCTGCATGCCGAAGTCACGGTCCGACGTGGGGTTGTTGAACTCCGCCGCGTCGATCAGGCCGGATTTCATCGCCGGCTGGATCTCGCCGCCCGGAAGCTGCACGACCGACATGCCCATTTCGAGCAGAACGTCGGCCGCGAGGCCCACGGTGCGATACTTGAGGCCCTGCATCTGGCTCGCATCGGTGATCTCTTCCTTGAACCAGCCCAGCGGCTGCGCCGGCATGGGCGAGTTGAAGAAGGAGACAACGTTGAGCCCGAGGCTGCCCATAAGCTCGTCGAAGAGCTCCTGACCACCACCGTAATAGACCCAGCCCAGCACTTCCTGGCTCGACCAGCCGAAGCAGGGGCCGGTGCCGAAGAGCGAGGCGGCCTTCGACTTGGAATACCAGTAAGCCGGCACGTAGTGGGCCGCGTCGAGCACGCCGCGGTGCACGGCGTCCTGCATCTGGCTGGTCTTCACCACCGAGTCGACCGGAAGCAGCTCGATGGTGAGCGCGCCACCCGACATCTCGTTCACGCGGTTCACGTAGGATTGCGCGTTCTCCAGAAAGATGCCGCCGCCCCAGGCTGCCTGCATCTTCAGCGTCGTGCCACTCTCCTGCGCAATGGCCGGAGCGGCCAGAGCGCCTGCACCTGCCACGGCCGTGCCGCGCAGAAAGTTCCTGCGATTCATGGATTTCGTCATGTTTTTCCTCCCTTTAGCGCGGCGCAACTCCTCAACGTCACCGCTTCTCCATTCGCCGGCAACGGGGGCCGGCCTCCCCAACTTATTACTCTGCGTCAACTTGTCCAAAGAAACTTGCGAATGCGTACATATGTTTTTCCCATCAGAGCGGCACACGCAAGGCCTTGCCCTGTTCCAGCGCCCGTTCGACGATGGAAGCCGCCACCGCCAAGTCCTGCAGGCCCACGCCGGTGCCGTCGAAGAGCGTGATCTCCTCCTCCGCACCGCGTCCGGGATGCGCACCATTTATCACAGCGCCGATCTCGGCCACATCGCTTTGCGCGATCAGCCCTGCCGCCACCGCGTGCTGCGCCTCGCCGAGCGTCACGCTCTGCGCCACCTCGTCGGTGAATACTCGGGCCTTGGCCACCAGTGCCGCCTCCACCTCCTGCTTGCCCACCGTATCGGTGCCCATGCAGGCCAGATGCGTACCCGGGCTCACATGCTCGGCCAAGAGCGTGGGAGCGAAGCTCGAGGTGATGGTGATGATCACATCCGCCTCGAACATGCCCGAAAGCTCTACAGGCTCGAAGGGCACGCCCTTTTCCTCCGCCACGCGTGCGAGGCTCGGCAGCATTTCGGGATGCATGTTCCAGCCGATCACTTTCTCGAAGGCCCGCGTCTCGAGCGCGGCGCGCAGCTGGAAGCCCGCCTGATGGCCCGCGCCGATCATGCCCAGCACCGTCGCATCCGCCCGCGCGAGATGCTTGATGGAGACCGAAGACGCCGCCGCGGTGCGCAACGCTGTCAGCAGGTTGCCCCCCACCATGGCGCGCACCCGCCCCGAATTGGGATCGAAGAGAAACACAGTGGACTGGTGGTTGATCAACCCGCGCCGATCGAGGTTGTGTGGCCAGTAGCCGCCCGCCTTGAGGCCAAGCGCCCCACCGGCGCTGTCGAAGCCGCCCTTGAAACCATAGAGCGCCTCTTCGTGGCCAAGCGCCTCGCGCACCACTGGGAAGTTGCGGGCCGCCCCGGCGGCCATAGCGGCGAAGACCTGCTCCACCGCCTCGAAGGCGGCTTCGCGCGTGAGCAGATCGGCGACCATGCCCTCCGGCACGATCACCAACTCATGCGCCGCTGCCTGCGCCCCGTCCATCAATAGGCCTTCCCGCGCGCCGAGACAGGCCAGACAGTTTCCACCGTGCCGCCGCGCAGGCCCACATACCAGTCGTGCACGTTGCAGGTGGGGTCGCAATGGCCCGGCACGAGGCGCAGCTTGTCATTGACCTCGAGCACACCCGCCGGATCCATCACCACGCCATGCTCGTCGGAGCACTTGACATATTCCACATCCGTGCGCCCGAAGATCACCGGCAAGCCGCTATCCACCGATTGCGCCTTGAGCCCGGCATCCACGATCGCCTTGTCGGCCTTCACATGGCTCATCACCGAAGTGAGGATGAAGAGCGCGTTTTCCCATTCGCCCGCGTCGATGCGGTTGCCCTTCTCGTCGAGGATGCGGCCATAATCGGCATCCATGAAGGCGTAGGAGCCACATTGCAGCTCGTTGTAAACGCCGGAGGTGGATTCGAAGTAGTAGGAGCCCGTGCCGCCGCCACCGACGATATCGCACTCGAGGCCATCGGCCTTGAGCGCCTCCACGGCGTCATGCACCATGGCCACGGCCACGTCGATCTTGGCCTTTCGGTCTTCGTAGGCGTCGAGATGCTGCATCGCGCCTTGATACGCCTGCAGCCCTGCAAACTTGAGCCCCGGGGCCGCGTCGATTGCCTTGGCGATGGCCACCACCTCGGGCGTTGTCGTCACGCCGCAGCGGCCCGCGCCGCAATCAATCTCCACGAGACACTCGATCTCGGTGCCGTGCTTCTGCGCCGCCGCCGAGAGATCGGCCACGTTGGCCACGTCATCCACGCAGCAGAGCGTGCGCGCGCCGAGCTTCGGCAGCCTTGCCAGCCGGTCGATCTTGGCGGGCTCGCGCACCTGGTTGGAGACGAGCACATCGGTGATCCCGCCTCGCGCGAACACCTCCGCCTCCGATACCTTCTGGCAGCACACCCCGCAGGCGCCGCCGAGATCCATCTGCAGCTTCGCCACGTCGACCGACTTGTGCATCTTGCCATGCACCCGGTGGCGCATGCCGTGGGCTCGGGCATAATCGCCCATCTTGCGGATATTGCGCTCCAGCGCGTCGAGATCGAGGATCAGACATGGAGTCTGGATCTCCGCCTCCGCCATGCCGGGCAACGCGGGGATGTCGAAGCCCACTTCGAGGCCGTCGAGATCGGTGATGTCTTTCATCTCATAGTCTCCTGTCATCTGGCTCGTGCGGCGCGCTCAGGCCATCCACGGCAACTTGTCGAGATCGACATTGCCGCCGGTGATGATCACGCCCACGCGCTTGCCGCGAAATACGTCGGGGTTCTTCAGGATCGTGGCGAGCGGCACCGCGCAGGACGGCTCCATCACGATCTTCATCCGCTGCCAGGTGAGCTTCATCGCATCGATGATCTCCTCCTCGCTGGCGGTCAGGATGTCGGTCACGAAACTCGACACGAAATGCCATGTGTTTTCCTTGAGCGGCACCTTGAGCCCGTCGGCCACCGTTACCGGGGCGTCATCGGCGATGATATGGCCCGCCTTGAAGCTGCGCGCCGCGTCATCGGCCTGCTCGGGCTCGGCGGCGTAGATCTCGACGCCGGGCGCGATATTGGAGAGGGTCAGACAGCAGCCCGATACCATCCCGCCCCCGCCGATGGGCGCGATCACCGCGTCGAGCCCATCGACCTGCTCGACGAGTTCGCGCGAGCAGGTCGCTTGCCCTGCGATCACGCGCGGGTCGTTATAGGGATGCACGAAATCCGCCCCGGTGCGCGCATGCAGCTCGGCGAAGACCGCCTCGCGGCTCGAGGTGGAGGGCTCGCATTCGGTGATCGAGCCGCCATAGCCGCGCACTGCCGCCTTCTTCGCTTCGGGCGCCGTGCGCGGCATGACCACGTGGCACGGGATGCCCCGGCGGCCGGCCGCGTAGGAGAGCGAGAGCGCGTGGTTGCCGCTCGAATGGGTGGCCACACCCGCCTTCGCGGCCGCGTCGCTCAGCCCGAAAACCGCGTTGCAGGCCCCGCGCACCTTGAAGGCCCCCGCCTTCTGGAAATTCTCACACTTAAAGAAGAGCTGGGCCCCGGTGAGGCCGTCGAGATAGCTCGAGGTCAGCACCGGCGTGCAATGAATATGGGGCGCGATCCGATCGTGGGCGGCGATCACGTCATCGAATCTGAGGTTTTCGGCGGCAACCGTATCTTTCATCTCGTTCGTCCTCACTCGGCGGCCAGCGCCTGCGGCGCGGCTGTCTTTCGGTAAACCTCCTGCGCAGCGGCCACGCCCGAGCCCAGGGTGATCTCGAGGCCCAGATCGGCCATCACCATCTCTGCCGTCGCGATGCCGCTCAGCGCCATCACATCGGTGAGCGAGCCGAGATGGCCGATGCGAAAGACCTTGCCCGCCACCTCGCCCAGCCCCGCGCCGAAGGCGACGCCATAACGCTCGCTCGCATGGCTGACGATGCGCCCCGCGTCGAACCCCTCGGGTGTGCGGATCGCGCTCACCGTGTCGGAATAAAGCTCGGGGCGCATGGCGCAGAGCGGCATGCCCCAGGCCCGGATCGCCGCACGAATCCCGGTGGCGATGCGCGTATGCCGGGCGAACACTTGCGGCATGCCCTCGTCGAGGAGCATCGCGCAGCTTTCCTTCAGCCCGTTGAGCAGCCCCACCGCAGGCGTGAAGGGATAACCGTTGGCGGCATAGCTGCGGCCCATGTCGCGGATGTCGAAATAGGTGCGCGGCAGGCCCGGGGACTGGGCCGCCTCCATCGCCCGCTGCGAGAAGGCCACGATGCCGAGACCAGCCGGCAGCATGAATCCCTTCTGCGAGCCGGTCACGGCCACATCCACGCCCCAACCGTCGAACTCGAAGGGCATGCAGCCGATGGAACTCACACCATCGACGAGCAGAAGCGCCGGGTGGCCCGCCGCGTCGAGCGCGGCGCGCACGCCGGCGATGTCCGAGCGCACACCGGTTGCCGTTTCGTTATGCGTGGCGAGCACCGCCTTGAACTCGTGAGAACGGTCGGCCGCAAGGAGCTCGGCGTAGCGCTCCAGCGGAATGCCCTCGCCCCACGGCGCCTCGACCACCTCGACCTCGAGACCGTGGCGTCGGCACATGTCGATCCATTTCTGAGAGAACATGCCGTTGCGCGCGGCCAGAACCCTTGATCCGGGCGCGAGCGTGTTGGTGATGGCCGCCTCCCAGCCGCCGGACCCTGTGGAGGGGAAGGCGAAGATCTTCGCATCAGCGGAAGCGATCACCTGCCGCACCCCGTCAAGCGCCGGGTGCAAAATGTCAGCGAAGAGGCGCGAACGGTGGTCGAGCGTAGGCATGTCGCAGGCCCGCCTCAGACGCTCGGGAATATTGGTGGGGCCGGGGATGAAAACCGGGTTCTGAAAGCTCATGCTATGCGACTCCTCCATTCGCCTTCGCACCCTAAAACTCGGGGCCCGCATTCACAATTTTTTTGAAAAAGTTTTTCATAACGGATAGGTTTGCAAAAAATTGATCTATACCATGCACTTGGTATTTTTCATTATGCGAAAGTGTTTTTCAAACTTAGGTGCACGACATGACGGAAACCGAAACTGACGCGACGGCGCGCAGATCGCGGGGGCGGCCAAAAGCCTGGACCGACAAGACCGAGCAGAACACGATCAAGTCGCTCGACCGGGCAATGGCGGTGTTGGAGCACCTTTCCACCCTGCCCGGCGCCACGCTTTCGGAGCTGGCGATCCAGACCGATCAATCGCCCGCCACCACATACCGCATCCTCGTGACGCTCGAGGCGCGACAACTGGTTGAATTCGATGCCGGCGCGCAGGTCTGGCACGTGGGGCCGAACGCCTTCCAGATCGGGGCGCGCTACCTGCGCCGCACCTCGGTGGTGGACCGCGCCCGCCCGATGCTGCACAAGCTCATGGAGATTACCGGCGAAACCGCCAATCTCGGCATCGCGCGGGAAACCCATGTTCTTTTCGTGAGCCAGGTGGAATGCAACGAGTCCATCCGCGCCTTCTTCGCGCCGGGCACGCTGTCGCCCATGCATGCCTCGGGCATCGGAAAGGCGCTTCTCGCGCATATGCCCGAGGCGCAGATGGCAGAGTATCTCGCCGACGCATCGCTGCAACGCTTCACCGGCCACACGCTGACCCGGCCAGAGGCGCTGCAGGCCGATCTGGAGGCGATCCGTGCACGCGGCTATGCCATCGACGACGAGGAGAAGAGTGAAGGCATGCGCTGCATCGCGGCCCCTGTTTTCAATTGGCATGGCGAGGCGGTTGCCGGGCTTTCGGTGTCGGGCCCGGTGAGCCGGGTGAGCATGGCGCATGTGGCGCGGCTCGCCGAAGCGGTCACGCGGGCGGCTGCAGATCTTTCGGCGGCACTGGGCGCGGAGCCGCGCTGAACGCGCCTCTGCTAGCGCTTCGCTGTGTTGAAGATAACCGATTGCACGCGAGCATCCTCAGGCCCGAAGATGGCGCCGATGGGCGTGGCAGAAACGCCAATCCGCCGCGCCCAGCGTGCCCAGACGGAGGGCACGATTCCGAGCAGGTATTCGGCGCCATGCTCGCGCGCGATGCGGTGCATCGCCTTGAAGAGATGTCCCTGCAGCGCAAGACGCCGCCGCGCGCTGACGCCATCGGCGATGAAGAACCGTGTGGCCTCCCAGATGCGCGGGTTCACTGGCGCCTTCACGAACAGCACATCGCTTGGGATTCCGGGCAGCATTCCGCGCTGGGCGTCGCGCAGCATGTAACTGTAGACACCACAATTTGCGGTTGTGGGCATGAGCCGCACACCACCCACCACTTCACCGAATTCCACCAGCGCCACCCAGCGGCAATGGGGGGTGTCATACTGGTCGAATTCCATGCCGTCGGCCTCGGAGACATCCCAGTGAAGCCGGTCTATGAATATGGCCTTGCGGGCCTCCATGTAGCGCACCCAGAGATCGCCAAACTGATGCATCGTCTTAAACGACATCTCGACCGTCTGGATGTTCTGGGTGCCAGCCAATTCAATGGGTTTGCCACGCGAGGACCGGGCGCTGCCCATGCCACGCGCCGTCGGCCCCACGAGCCAACTGCGCGGTGAAAACTCCCGCGCCCTGCGCTTCGAAACTGCGTTCGAAGCCATGAATCTTGATAGTGGCTGCCCCATGCACCGCTCGTTTTTTGTTAACAGTAGTACAGAACGAGGCACGAATGTCTATCGCTTTAACCATTATTAACGCGCGCAACCGGAGATTTAGTCAAAAATGTGGCAATATCCCGCTGATAGCGCAATCAGCAGGCGGAGCTTTGCCGCTTGGGAGCCGCGCTTGGCGCGCTCAGGACGATGTCGCGGCGGCGCGCGCAAAGGCCGGCTCGGGGCCCGCGGCCTCGTCGAGCGCCTCGGGCGGCACCGAGGGCAGCTCGACGAAAAAGGTCGAACCACGATCAAGCTGGCTGACATAGTTCATCTTGCCGTTGAAGCTCTCCACGATCTCGCGAGAGATGTTCATGCCGAGCCCTGTCCCGCCGATCTTGCGCTGATCGGAGCTGTCGAGCTGGCTGAACCGGCCGAAGACGATTTCCTCGGAGCCCTCGGGGATGCCCACGCCATCGTCCTTCACATAGATCAGGGTCTTCTTGCGGTCGGCCGTCACGCCGAGGCTCACCACACCACCGGCATGTGAGAACTTGACCGCGTTCGAAACCATGTTGGAGACGACCTGCATCAGGCGCATCTCGTCGGCATTGACGAAGATCTGCGCCTGCCCCGACTTTCTAAGCTCAAGCGTGATGTCATGTGCCCGCGCCATGCCCGAATTGGCTTCGACCGCCTCCTCGAGGAAGGATTGCACGTTGATCAGCTGCAGGTCGAAGCGCATCTCGCCGGCCTCGATCTTCTGCACGTCGAGCACGTCGTCGATCAGCTTGCGCAGCCTTTCGCTGTTGCGCCCGGCGGTCATCAGCAGGTCCCGCATGGACTCCGGCACCTCGCCGAGCGCGCCCATGTTCACGAGGTCGAGCGACCCCTTGATGGAGGTCAGCGGCGTGCGCAGTTCGTGGCTGACGGTGGACACGAATTGCGATTTGGCCACATAGGCGGCCTTCGTGCGCTCGTGCTCTTCCTTGAGGTCTTGGAGCTGCTGCAGGTTCTTGCGGTAAAGCTTGAGAAAGACCAGCGAGCAATCGATCAGGAAGTACATCACGAAGACGACGGTGAAGAAATGCAGCCAGAGCTCCGAGTCGATCGGCGGGCGCACGACCCACAGGTCGGAGACCACGATCACGAGGAAGGAGATGCCGTAGATCGTGAGGCGCAGCGCGAGCGCCGCGATCAGCTGGTGGTTGTTCATCGCCGCGAAGAGCGCGGCGGCGAAGAGGAAAAACAGCGGTGCGAAATGCCCACCATGATCCTGGCTCATGGCAACGGAGACGGCATAGGCCGAGATCGACGTGGCGCTCAGAACTGTGTTCACGAGAATCCAGCAGAACGTGACCCAGATCGCGTTGACCATAAGGGGCTTGAGCTTCTGCGCGCGCTTGGCCAGCAGGTAATCCTGCAACTCGCAAACCATGAAGACGATGTAGAAGAGCAGGGCCTGCAAGGGGTTGAAGTAGTAACCGGTGAGCAAGGTCGTCGCCAGAAAAATAGCCTGCCGCTGCCAGAACAGCGCGAAGGCCAT
>JAVKDQ010000191.1:0-87768 GCA_040222155.1 Roseovarius sp. | reverse complement strand
CCGCGGGGGGGGGGGGGGGCCCCCCCCCCCCCCCGGGTTCCTCGGAAAATGGCGCGTTCGGGGGTCATCATTCTGCTGCGGCCACCCCCTCAAGCCGGTCTTCCAGCGCTTCTGCTGCATCGCGCAGCGCTGCAAGGGTTGCCTCGTCGGGCTGCCAGTAGGCGCGGTCATGCGCCTCCAGCAGCCGGTTCGCCATGCGCGACGACGCGGCGGGGTTCAGCTGTGCGAGCCGCGCCCGCATCGCCTCGTCGAGCACGAAAGTCTCTGAAATCCGCTGGTAGACCCACGGCTCCACCTTGCCGGTGGTGGCCGACCAGCCCATCGTGTTGGTGACGCTGGCCTCGATCTGGCGCACGCCCTCGGCGCCGTGCTTCAGAAGGCCCTCGTGGAACTTGGGGTTGAGCGAGCGCGAGCGGGTCTCGAGCGCCACCTGGTCGGCGAGCGTGCGGATCTTGCCGGCGCCGCGGGTGGTGTCGGAGATGTAGATCGCCGCTTCCTGCCCGCCGCGGGCGCGTTTCACCGCCCGCGAGATGCCGCCCAGCGTGTCGAAATAATGGTCGACCGTGGTGATCCCCAGCTCGACCGATTCGAGGTTCTGGTAGGCGAGATCGACCGTGCCGAGCGCGTTTTTCAGCAGCCCGTCATTGCGGCTGGCCTTGCCGTTCAGCCCGTAGGCGAAGCTCTTGCGGGTGATATAGGCGTCGGCCAGCTCGTCCTCGTCGTCGAAGGCGGAGCTGTCGACCAGCTGGTTGACGTTGGAGCCATAGGCGCCCTCGGCATTGGAGAAGACGCGAAGCGCGGCCTCTTCCATCGCGCAGCCGGTTTGCTGCGCATAGGCCAGCGCATGGGCGCGGATGAAGTTCATCTCTTCCGGCTCCTCGGCGATGGCGGCCTTGAAGGCGGCCTCGGCCAGAAGCTTCGTCTGGAGGGGCAGCAGGTCGCGGAAGATGCCCGAGAGGGTCATGATCACGTCGATCCGCGGGCGGCCAAGCTCTTCGAGCGGCACAAGGTCGGCGCCCGAGAGCCTGCCGAAACTGTCGAAGCGCGGCTTGGCGCCCATCAGCGCCAGCGCCTGCGCGAGCGGCGCGCCGTCGGACTTGATGTTGTCGGAGCCCCAGAGCACCAGAGCGATGGAGCGCGGCAGGGACTTGTGGGTTTCCAGAAGCAGCGCCGCCTGTTTCGCGCCTTCGCGGCAGGCGAATTCGGTGGGCATGCGGAACGGGTCGAAGGCGTGGATGTTGCGGCCTGTGGGCAGGATGTCGGGCGAGCGGATCAGGTCGCCGCCATGCACCGGGGCCGTGAAGCGGCCATCGAGCGCGTGCATGAGCGCGGGCAGCTCGGTTTCCTGCTGCAGAAGCCGGTCCACCCGGCCGCGCGTTGCATCATCGGCCTCGGCCATCAGCGTGAGATACTCGGCGCGCGCGGAGGCCGACATCGTCTCGCCCACGATATGCAGGCCCTCGGGGATGAGCGCATCCTCGGTGTCCAGAAGCTTCAGCCAGAGCGCCTCGGGCGGGGTGCCGCCCATGTCGACGGCCTCGGCCTGCTCGGCGATGAGCGCCTCGATCTCGGTGCGCTCGGGCGCATCGGGCGCGGTGACGCGCCAGCGCGAGAGGCTGTCCTTCAGCTCGGCCATGCCCTTGTAGAGCCCGGCGGCGGCGAGCGGCGGGGTGAGGTGGCTCACCGTCACGGCACCGGAGCGGCGCTTGGCGAGCGTGGCCTCGGAGGGGTTGTTGGAGGCGTAGAGATAGACGTTGGGCATGTCGCCGATCAGCCGGTCGGGCCAGCAGGCGGCGCCCATGCCGGCCTGCTTGCCGGGCATGAATTCGAGCGCGCCGTGCATGCCGAAATGCAGGAGCACATCCGCCGCGAAGCTCTCGCGCAGCCAGAGGTAGAACTGGGTGAAGGCATGGGTGGGGGCGAAGCCGCGCTCGAACAAGAGCCGCATCGGGTCGCCCTCGTAGCCGAAGCCCGGTTGCAGGCCGACGAAGACCTTGCCGAATTGCCGGCCGAGGATGAAGACGCCGCGCCCGTCGGATTGGACCTTGCCGGGCGCCGCGCCCCATTGCGCCTCGATCTCCTCGAGCCAGGGCGTGTGCGCCACGATCTCGTCGGCGCTCACATGGGTATGGACGTTGGCCTCTTGCCCGTATTGCCTGGCCGAGCCGCCCAGCACCGCCTCGCGCAGCACCTCCACGGTTTCCGGCGGGTCTATGTCGTAGCCGCGGGCCTTGAGCGCGTGGAGCGTGTTGTGGAGCGAGCGGAAGACGTCGAGATAGGCCGCGGTGCCTGCCGCGCCCGCGTTGGGCGGGAAGCCGAAGAGCACGATGCCGAGGCGGCGCTCGGCGGCCTTGGAGCGGCGCAGATGGGCCTGCCGCGCCACGCGCTCGGCCAGGCGGCCGATCCGCTCGGGGCAGGGGGCCATGGCCTTCACGGCGGTGTCGCCATTGGCGCCGGGCTGGCAGTTGCGCTTGCAGCCCTCACATCCCTCTGGCCCGTGGCGGCCGGCGAAGACGGTGGGGTTGGTGGCGCCGTCGAGCTCGGGGAGCGCGATCAGCATGGTGGTTTCGATGGGGCCGAGACCCTGCGGCGCATCGGCCCATTGCTGCAGCGTCTGGAACTCGAGCGGATGGGCGGCGATGTAGGGCACGTCGAGCGCCTTGAGCACCTTCACGGCGGCGTCGTTGTCGTTATAGGCCGGGCCGCCCACCAGCGAGAAGCCGGTCAGCGAGAGCAGCGCATCGACCTGCGCGACGCCGTCCTTCTGGAAATAGGCGTCGATGGCGGGGCGCCCGTCGAGCCCGCCGGCGAAGGCGGGGAGCACCCGGAGGCCACGGGCTTCGAGCGCGCGGATGACGGCATCGTAATGCGCGCAATCGTCGGCCAGGACGTAGGAGCGCATCATCAGCAGGCCCACGGTGCCGGTGTGGCCCTTCGGCGCGGGAATGTCGGCGGCGCGGGTGGTGATGCGATCTTTCAGGTCGGGATGGTAGAGGCCGCAATCGGGGTAATCGAGCGGCTCGGGCGCGCGGGCGCCGCGCCATTCGGGATGGCGGCAGTAGCGCGAGATCATGAAGCGGACCATCGCCTCGATATTGTCGTCGGACGCGCCGAGCCAGTATTGCATCATCAGGAACCAGGCGCGGAGATCCTGCGCCTTGCCGGGGATGAGCTTGAGGATGCGGGGCAGGCGGCGCAGCATCCGCATCTTCTTGGCGCCGTCGTCGGAGGAAGGCTTCGAGGAGCCGCGCAGCTTTTTCATCAGCTTACGCGTGGCGCTTTCGGGCGCGGCCATGTCGAGCGTGCCCATGCGGGTGAGCTTGACGATCTGCGCGTCGGCGATGATGCCCGCCATCGCGTCGCAGGTTTCGCGGCGGGCCTGCAGGGTGGGCAGGATCGCGTTGATGTGCTCTTCGAGGAAGATGAGGTTGGCGATGACGATATCGGCCCGCGCGACGGCCTCTTTCGCGGCCTCCAGCGCCTCGGGGCGCTCGCCCCATTCGGCGGCGGCGTGCACGGTGAGCTCCAGCCCCGGGAAATCGCGCATGAGGCGCGGGGCCACGCGAGCGCAGGGGCCGGCCGCATGGGCGTCGAGCGTGAGGATGACCACGCGGTAGGCTTTGGTCCCGTTATGGGGGACGATATGGATGCTGTCACCGCGCATAGTGCGCCTTGGCCTCGTAGAGCGTATCGACGCTGATTTCGTTAAGGCCCTTCTGGGCCGCGAATGCCTCGGTGTTGCGGCGGGCCTTGCCACGCACGAAGAACGGGATTTTCTTGAGTTCGCGCTCGGCCTCGGCGAGCCATGTGACGGCATCGATGCCGGTGGTTTCGGGAGCGTTGGCCTCGGAAGCGTTGGCCTCGGAAGCGGTGACCTCGGGGGCGGCGGCCTCCACCGGCGATTCGGCGCGGGGCTTGGCCTTGTGGCCGTGATGGCTGGCGCCGGCGTCGTCGTGGAATTCGAAATCGTCGCGGAACATGTGGAGGAGATGCTCTTCCAGCCCCATGACCAGCGGATGCACCCATGTGTCGAAGATGACATTGGCGCCTTCGATGCCCATTTGCGGCGAGTACCGCGCGGGGAAATCCTGCACGTGGACGGGCGCGGAGATGACGGCGCAGGGGATGCCGAGGCGCTTGCCGATATGGCGCTCCATCTGCGTGCCGAGGATGAGCTCGGGTGCGAGCTCTTCGATGCGGGTTTCCACATCGAGATAGTCGTCGGAGATGAGCGGCTCGACGCCATACTCCTTGGCGAGCGCCCGGATCGGGCGGGCCATCTCGCGGTTGTAGCAGCCGAGGCCCACGACCTCGAAGCCCATCTCGTCGCGCGCGATGCGGGCGGCGGTGGCTACATGGGTGCCATCGCCGAAGATGAAGACGCGCTTGCCGGTGAGATAGGTCGAATCGACCGAGGCCGAATACCAGGGCAGGCGGAGGCGCGCGGTGTCGAGCCGGGGCTCGACGCCCGCGAGCGCAGCCACTTCCTTGACGAAATCATGGGTGGCGCCGACGCCGATGGGGACGACCCTGGTGAAGGGGAGCTTCAGCTCGCGCTCCATCCAGCGGCAGGCGGCCTCGCCGGTTTCGGGATACATCAGCACGTTGAAATGCGCGGCGCCGAGGCGGGTGATGTCTTCGGGCGTGGCGCCGTAGGGGGCGCAGACATTGACCGAAATGCCCATCTCCTCGAGCAGCGCCGTGACCTCGGTGATGTCGTCGCGGTGGCGGAAGCCGAGGGCGGTGGGGCCGATGAGATTGGCGGTGATCTGCGCCGTCTTCTCGACGGGCCGCGCCAGCGCGCGGGTGATCTGGAAGAAGGTCTCGTCGGCGCCGAAATTCTCCTTGCGCTGGTACGAGGGCAGCTCGAGCGGGATGACGGGGACGGGCAGGCCCATGGTTTCGGCCATGCCGCCCGGATCGTCCTGGATGAGTTCGGCGGTGCAGGAGGCGCCCACGATCATCGCCTGAGGCCTGAAGCGCTCATAGGCGTTCTGGCAGGCGGTCTTGAAGAGATTCGCGGTGTCGCTCCCGAGGTCGCGCGCCTGGAAGGTGGTGTAGGTGACCGGCGGGCGGTGGTTGCGGCGCTCGATCATGGTGAAGAGCAGATCGGCGTAGGTATCGCCCTGCGGCGCGTGCAGCACGTAATGCAGCCCCTTCATCGCGGTGGCGACGCGGAGCGCGCCCACATGGGGCGGGCCTTCATATGTCCAGACGCTGAGCTTCATGGCGCATGCCGCGTGAGGGGCCAGCCCCTCACACTCCCCGAGGTATTTGGGCCAAGAAGAAGCAGGACGCGGCTCATCTTGCGGCCTCCAGCTTCAGGGCGGCGCGGCGGTGAAGCGGGCGCGAGAAGAGCCCGGCCAGATCGCCGGCCTGTTCGTAGAAATGCACGGGCGTGAAGACCAGTTCGATCGCCCATTTGGTGGTGAGCCCCTCGGCCTCGAGCGGATTGGCGAGGCCCAGCCCGCAGACCGTGAGATCGGGGCGGGCGGCGCGGCAGCGCTCGAGCTGGAGGTCGACATCCTGACCCTCGGCGAGGACGGGGCCTTCGGAGAGAAGATCGAGATCGGGGCCTACGATGGTCTTGTGGATGTAAGGCGCCCCCACCTCGACCGCTTCCATGCCGCATTCGCGGGTGAGGAAGCGGGCGAGGGGGATCTCCAGCTGGCTGTCGGGAAAGAAGAAGACAGACTTGCCGGAGAGGGTTTCCGCCGCTTGGGAGATCGCGCGGCGGGCGCGTGCACGGGGCGCGCCGGTAACGGCGTCGAAACGCGCCTTATCGACGCCGAATTCCCGCGCCACGGCGGAAAGCCACGCGGTGGTGCCCTCCTCGCCAAACGGGAAAGGCGCGGTCAGGTGGCGCGCCCCGCGCCGCTCAAGTGCAGCAAGCGTGCTGCCCAGGAACGGCTGGGTGAGGGCGAAGACGGTATTGGGGCCCACGGCCAGACCGGTATCGGCATGGCGCGCGGGCAGGACCGAGATGTTCTCGATCCCCATCTTGCCCAGCAGGTCGAGCGCCTGGTCTTCGACCACGTCGGGGAGGGCCCCCACAAGCAGAAGCTGGCGCTTGTCGGTTTCCGGCAGGACCGGAACCATGGAGGCGAGGCAGGCATCCTCGCCCTCGGTGAAGGTGGTCTCGATGCCGGAGCCCGAGTAGTTGAGCACCCGCACATGCGGTGCGTGGCGCTGCGTGAGGCGCTCGGCGGCGCGGGAGAGATCGAGCTTGATCACCTCGGAGGGGCAGGAGCCCACGAGGAAAAGCTGGCGGATGTCGGGGCGGCGGGAGAGCAGGCGCTCGACCTCGCGCTCGAGTTCTTCCTGCGCGTCGGCGAGGCCGGCGAGATCGGTTTCCTCGAGAATCGCCGTGCCGAAACGCGGCTCGGCGAAGATCATCACGCCGGCGGCCGATTGCAGCAGGTGCGCGCAGGTGCGGCTGCCCACCACGAGGAAGAAGGCATCCTGCATCTTGCGGTGGAGCCAGATGATTCCCGTCAGGCCGCAGAACACCTCGTGCTGGCCGCGCTCCTTGAGAACGGGGGCGCTGCGGCAGCCGGCGGCGGGGGGCGGGGGCGACTGGTGGGTCATGCCGCGGCCTCCCCCTGCAGCCGTGCGGCGCGCAGCTTGAGCAGGAACTGGCCGGCGTTGACCACGTAGGCGGCATAGGCGGCGAGCGCCAGAACCATGAGCCCCGAGGGCGGCAGCGCGCCGGTATAGAGCGCCCAGACATAGCCCGTGTGAAGGGCGATCACGGCGAAGGAAAACACGTCTTCCCAGAAGAAGGCGGGGGCGAAAAGCCATTGACCGAAAACGACTTTTTCCCAGATCGCGCCAGTGACCATGATGAGGTAGAGAAAGCCTGTCTTGATCAGGATGGAAAGCGTGGCGGCGGCGTATCCCTCGCCCGTGGCGAGGAAGCGCAGGACCAGCGCGAGCGAGACGAGAAACACGAGGAACTGTGCCGGCGCGAGCACGCCCTGAACCACTGTCCAGATCGTGGCGTCGCGGCGGGCGCGTTGCGCTCTCGTGTAAAGCGCCCCGTCACTTGGCTTATGAGGCGATTGCAGCGTCATGGCTCCCCGTTCGTGCCGTGTGGCTATGGATGATGCTATGAACTGGAGCCCCAAAGTGTCAATCTAAATTTACACTTTTCGCGACGGGCTGTGTAAATGGTTTTTGTCATTTTGGGGCCGCCGGACGGGGTATGAGCAGTGCCGTGCTGGCGGATTTCCTAATATTTTTCATGGCTTCCCTCGAATTAACCGGCGATTCCAGCATCTTGGCCGACGGGAGGGGGCATAATTGTCAAGAGAAATTGACATTCGGGGTTCGCGCGCGCACACTTGGCGCACCAGAGCATCCATACGCCGCTGGATTCTACGGCGAAAACCATTCATCCATGGGGGACTCATGGAAGAGCATATCAAGCATCACGGCTCTGGTCTCGAAGAGACCCAAAAACCCGCCATACGGTTCCTGGTGGAATCCGCGCTTCGCAAGGTGCTGGCCGGTGGCAGTGTGAACGAGCCGCGCGGGCGCGACGAATGGATCCTGCATCTGTGCGAGGCGCTCGTCTCCGAGTCGGACACCGCGCATCAGGCAGCGGTGGCGCAGCTCATGGCCAACGGGATCAGCTCCGAAGAACTGCTGCAGGATTTCATCCCCGCGGCGGCGCGGCTGCTGGGCGAGCTCTGGGTGGATGACAAGGCGAGTTTCGTCGATGTGACGGTGGGCGCGGCGCGGCTTCAGGCGCTCTTTCGCACACAGAACCAGGCCGGAAGCGGGCGCGCGCTCGACCGGGCGATTCCGCTCGGAAAATCGGTGCTGATGGTGGTGCCGGAATTCGAACAGCACTCGCTGGGCGCCTTCGTGGCCGCCGACGAGATGCGCCGCAAGGGTCTCTGGGTGCATATGGGCATCGGCCTCGATCAACGTGAACTCGCTGAATTGATTGGCGGAACGCGCTTTTCCATGATCGGGCTGTCGCTCGCGACGTGGAAATCGGTTGAAATGGTGGCGGAAATTGTCAATTACCTTCGGGCCGAGCTCGAAGCGGTGCCGCCCCTCGTTGTGGGCGGCGTGGCCGTCGAAGACAAGAAGAAGGTGGTTGAAGAATCTGGCGTGGACCACGCCGTCACGACGGTCGGGGAGGCGCTGGCAGTGTGCGGGCTCCAACAGGTTTCTGAACCGGCTGGCTCCAAGCAGGGGGCTTAGCATGATTGTGGCGGGGCGAGTGACAGGAAGAACACGTGACTGAGCACGGACGCATATCGGAACGATTTCGCGCAGGCGTCCTGCCGGATCCCGGGGCGATCGAGGATCTCGTGGAGCATGTCGCCGACCTGGCGGTGATGGTCGCGGGAGACGACACGGTTCAGGGAATATCCGTCAACCCGGAATGCCCGTCGCTCGGCTGCCTCGATCACTGGGTCGGGCGCAAGTTCGCCACCTTCCTTACCGAGGAGAGCCGGGTCAAGTTCAACGACCGGATGAAGCTCATCTCTTCCAGCCCCGGGGTGGCGCGCCGCCCGCTGGAGCTCAATCACGTGGACAATGCCACGTGGGAATTCCCGATCCGCTACACGCTGCACCAGGTCGACGATACCGGCTCGGTGCTGCTCGTGGGGCGCGACATGCAGCCCATCGCCGAGGTGCAGAAGCGGCTTGTCTCCGAACAGCTCGCCCGCGAGCGCGACCAGCAGCGGATGCGCGGCTCGGACACGTTCTACCGCGTGGTGCTCGAGGCCTCGCAGACGCCCATCGTGCTGCTCG
This sequence comes from Roseovarius sp., assembly GCA_040222155.1. Taxonomy (GTDB): domain Bacteria; phylum Pseudomonadota; class Alphaproteobacteria; order Rhodobacterales; family Rhodobacteraceae; genus Roseovarius. Next base: position 78,996 of record JAVKDQ010000191.1, on the reverse strand, counting down.
AGCCGAAGAAGGGCCGGGTGCATGACCTCAATTCGGCGGCGGCCTCGCTTCTGGGCAGCAACACCGAAACGCTGAGCGGCACCTCCTTCGCGCAGATCTTCGAGGGGCGGCGGCGCGACGAGCTGATGGAGGCGCTGCAGGCGGCGGCATCTTCCGACAAGGCGGCGCGCGTGGTGGTGGTGGCGCGTCGCAACGGGCGCGAGCTGGTGCTGGTGCCGGAATATTTCCGCGCGGCGGGCGAGCTTTTCCTGCTCTGCCGTTTCGAGGTGGACGAGTCGGGCACGGGCGCCGGGACCGAAGGGGGCGAGGCGCTCTCGCTGCTCTTCGCGGCGGCCAGCGACGCGATCGCGATCACCGATGGCAAGGGCGTGATCCGCGAGGCCAACGAGGCGTTTCTCGTGTTGAGCGATGCCGCGCAGATCCGCGACGTGCGGGGCCGCCCGCTTACCGATTTCCTCGCGCGCGGCGCGGTCGACCTGAAGCTCATTCTCGAAACCGCCGACCGTTCGGGGCGGATCAGCCGCTACGGCACCCAGATCAACAGCGTGGTGGGCAGCCGGGTGAATGTGGACATCTCGGTGGCCAAGCTGCGCTATGCGGGCGGGGATACGGGCTTTGGCTTCATCATCCGCGACATGACGCCCGCGCATAGCGCCGAATTCGAAGGTGGCGGCGCGGTGATGAGCGAGGAGGCTATGCGCAACGTGATGGACCTCGTGGGCACGGCCTCGCTCAAGGAACTGGTCTCGGCCACGTCGGACGTGGTGGAGAAGATGTGCATCGAGACCGCCGTGAAGCTCACCGGCAACAACCGCGTGGCCGCGGCCGAGATGCTGGGCCTCTCGCGCCAGAGCCTCTACGTGAAGCTGCGCAAGCACGGGCTGCTGAACACCAACGGCGATTGAGACGCGGACGCGCCAGGCCGCCGAACCCCGCGCCGACGGCGCCGGGCGGATTCGAGTATTTGCGCCAAGAAGAAGCAATGGGCGGCGCGCCCGTCTTCTTCTTGGGAAAAATACTCTCGCCGAAGGCGTTCTGTCGCTGAGGCCGCATGACTGCGCGGCGCAAAAAACCCTTTCCCGACTCCCGATTGTATAGTTTAATTGACACCATGAGTGTCACGTTCGAACAGCATGCGGCGCGCCGCTATCCGCAGCCTCGGGCCGTGCTGACCCTGATCAAGCCGATCACGTGGTTCCCGCCGGTCTGGGCCTATCTCTGCGGTGTCGTCTCTTCCGGTGTGCCGGTGGCCTCGGCGCCGTGGCTGGTGCTGGCCGGCATGGTGCTGGCCGGGCCGGTTGTCTGCGGCATGAGCCAGGCGGCGAATGACTGGTGCGACCGACATGTGGATGCGATCAACGAGCCGCACCGGCCGATCCCCTCGGGGGCGATCCCCGGGCGCTGGGGCTTGTGGATTGCGCTCGCGATGAGCGTGCTGGCGCTGGGGCTCGGCGCGCTGCTGGGGCCGTGGGGCTTTGGCGCGACGGTTTTCGGCGTCCTGGCGGCCTGGGCCTACTCGGCGGAGCCGGTGCGGCTCAAGCGCTCGGGTGTCTGGGGGCCGGGACTGGTGGGGCTTTGCTATGAAGGCCTGCCGTGGTTCACCGGCGCGGCGGTGCTGGCGGCGGGGGCGCCCTCCTGGCAGGTCGTCGTGGTGGCCGCGCTTTATGCGCTGGGCGCGCATGGCATCATGACGCTCAACGATTTCAAGGCTCTGGAGGGCGACCGGCAGATGGGGGTGAACTCGCTGCCGGTGACGCTGGGGCCGGAGCGGGCCGCGCGAGTGGCCTGCTGGGTGATGACCCTGCCGCAGGTGGTGGTGATCGGGCTGATGCTTCTTTGGGGCAAGCCGGTTTTCGCGCTGATCATCGGCGCGCTGCTTCTGGCGCAGTTCTGGGCGATGCGCGTGCTGCTGTCGGACCCGAAGGGGCGGGCGCCGTGGTATAACGGCACCGGCGTGCTCTTCTACGTGAGCGGCATGATGGTGGCCGCCGTGGCGCTGCGCGGGCTTGGAGGGGCGGGATGACGCTCTCGTGGCTCTCCATCGTGCGGCTCGGCCTCGTGCAGATGTGCCTTGGCGCGGTGGTGGTGCTGACCACCTCGACGCTCAACCGGCTGATGGTGGTGGAGCTTGCGCTTCCCGCCGTGCTGCCCGGCTTTCTCGTGGCGCTGCATTACGGCATCCAGATCACCCGGCCCAACTGGGGCTTTCTCTCGGATACCGGCGGGCACCGCACGAGGTGGATCATCGGCGGCATGGCGGCGCTCTCGCTGGGCGCGTTCGGCGCGGCCTCGGGTGTGCTGCTCTTCGAGACGAATTTCGCAGGCGCGCTGGCGCTTTCGATTGCGGCCTACACGCTGATCGGCGTGGGGGTGGGGGCCTCGGGCACCTCGCTTCTGGCGCTTCTGGCCACGGCCACCGAGCCGCGCCGGCGCGCGGCGGCGGCGACGATCACCTGGCTGATGATGATCGCGGGCATCGCGGTGACGGCGGGCACGGTGGGCCATTTCCTTGACCCCTACAGCCCGGGCCTGCTGATGGAGATCGTGGGCATCGTGACGCTGGGCGCGGTCTTGTTGACCACGGTTGCCGTGTGGGGCATCGAGCGGGGCGTGACGCCCGCACGGCGCGAAAGCGACGAGACCCGCTTCATCGACGGTCTGCGCGAGGTCTGGGCGGAGCCTGCCGCGCGCAATTTCACCGTTTTCGTCTTTCTCTCGATGACCGCCTATTTCATGCAGGAGCTCATTCTCGAGCCCTATGCCGGGCTGGTCTTTGGCTTCACGCCGGGGCAATCGACGCAGCTTTCGGGCGCGCAGAACGGGGGTGTCTTCCTCGGCATGCTCACCGTGGGCATCGCCGCGACGGGGCTCAGGATCGGCTCGCTCCGGGGCTGGGTGGCCGCGGGCTGCCTCGGTTCGGCGGCGAGCCTCTGCGCCATCGCCACGCTGGGCGGGGCGGCGCTGCCGGGCACGCTTCTGCCCGCGGTGCTGTGCCTTGGCTTCTTCAACGGCATGTTCGCCGTGGCCGCCATCGGCTCGATGATGGCGCTGGCGGGCGAGGGGCGCGGGGCGCGCGAGGGCACGCGGATGGGTCTCTGGGGCGCGGCGCAGGCGATTGCGGCGGGCTTCGGTGGGCTTCTGGGCGCCGCCGCCGCCGACGTGATGCGCGTTGCCACAACATCGGATGCGCTGGGCTTCGGCGCGGTTTTCAGTTTCGAGGCGGGGCTCTTCGTGATCGCCGCCATGATGGCCCTCAGGGTCATCGGCCATGCGCGCGGCACCTCTGCCGCCACCGTTCCGGGAGAATAGCCATGTATGATGTCGTTGTCGTTGGGGGAGGGCCGTCGGGTGCGACGGCCGCCGAGGATCTGGCGCGCTCGGGCGTGAAGGTGGCGCTGCTTGACAGGGCGGGGCGCATCAAGCCCTGCGGCGGCGCGATTCCGCCGCGGCTGATCGAGGATTTTCACATCCCCGAGGAGCAGCTCGTGGCGAAGATCACAACCGCGCGGATGATCTCGCCCACGGGGCGGCATGTGGACATTCCCATCGAGAACGGGTTCGTCGGCATGGTCGATCGAGAGGATTTCGACGAGTTCCTGCGGGAGCGGGCGCAGAAGGCGGGGGCGACCCGCGCCACCGGTACCTACAAGCGCATCGAGCGCGATGCCGAGGGCACGCATGTGATCTATCGCGACAAGGTGAGCGGCAACGAGCGCCGGCTCACGACGCGGCTGGTGATCGGCGCGGATGGGGCGCGCTCGAACGTGGCCAAGGCCGAGGTGCCGGGTGGCGACCGCATTCCCTATGTGATCGCCTATCACGAGATCATCGAGGCGCCGGGCCGGGTGGGCGCCTATGACCCCGAGCGCTGCGATGTGATCTACGATGGCCGGATCTCGCCGGATTTCTACGGCTGGGTCTTTCCGCATGGAAAATCGGCCTCGGTGGGCATGGGCTCGATGGTGCGCGAGGTGGATCTCAAGAAGGCCACCGCCGACCTGCGCGCCTCCTCCGGCCTTGCCGATTGCCCGACGATCCGCCGCGAGGGCGCACCCATCCCGCTCAAGCCGCTCGACCGCTGGGACAATGGCCGCGACGTGGTGCTCGCGGGCGATGCGGCGGGCGTGGTGGCGCCGAGCTCGGGTGAGGGGATCTATTATGCCATGGTGGGCGGGCGCGTGGCCGCCACCGCCGCTACCGCTTGCCTCGCCTCGGGGCGCGCGCGCGACCTGCAGCTTGCCCGCAAGCTCTTCATGCGCGAGCACAAGACGGTGTTCCGGGTGCTGGCCTCGATGCAGAATGCCTATTACAGGTCGGACGAGCGGCGCGAGCGCTTCGTTTCGCTCTGCCATGATATCGACGTGCAGCGGCTGACCTTCGAGGCCTACATGAACAAGAAACTGGTGCGGGCGCGGCCGATGGCGCATTTGAAGATCGGGTTGAAGAACCTCGCGCATCTGACGCGGCTGGTGCCGGAGGCCTATACATGATTACCCGCGACGATCCTTCGCTGAGCGAACTCATCCCCACATGGATCGGGGGCGATCTGGTGGCGGTGGAAAAGCTCGAGGCGCATCGCAAGGGCTACCTGCACATGGCGGTCTCCGTCTTCGTGCTCTGCGGCGAGGATGTGCTGATCCAGCGCCGTGCGATGGGCAAGTATCACACGCCGGGCCTGTGGGCCAATACCTGCTGCACCCATCCCAAATGGGGCGAGTCGCCCGAGGCCTGCGCGCATCGGCGGCTGCGCGAGGAACTGGGGATCGAGGGGCTCACGCTCGAGCCGCGCAAGAAGGTGACCTATCTCGCCGATGTGGGCGAGGGGCTGGTGGAGCACGAGCGGGTGGATATCTTCCTTGCCCGGGTCGAGAGCCGCATCACCCCGCGCCCCAACCCCGACGAGGTGATGGCGACCGATTGGGTGGACATGGCCGAGCTGGCGCGCCGCACACGCGCCACGCCGGAGAAGTTCACGCCGTGGCTGCGGATCTATCTCGAAGAGCATGCGGAGCAGATCTTCGCCTGAATCCGGGCGATTTGACGTATGTCAACAAATCATGACGAGCATTGTGTCACGTTTTCCTGACAGCAGGGAGAAGATGCAATGCGACTGGTTCTCATCCACCCGAATTACCACTCCGGCGGCGCCGAGATCGCCGGCAACTGGCCCCCCGCATGGGTGGCCTATATCGCTGGCGCGCTGAAGAGCGCGGGGTTTTCAGACATTCATTTCATCGACGCGATGACCAACCACCTCTCCGACGAGGAGGTGGCCGAGCGCCTGCGTGAGCTGCAGCCCGACGTGGTGGGCACCACCGCGATCACGCCCTCGATCTACAAGGCCGAGCGGCTGTTGCAGGTGGCGAAGGAGGCGGTGCCGGGGGTGCTGGGCATCCTCGGGGGCGTCCATGCGACTTTCATGTTCAAACAGGTGCTCTCCGAGGCGCCGTGGGTGGACGTAATCGTGCGGGGCGAGGGCGAAGAGATCATTGTCGAGCTGATCCGCGCGGTCAACGAAGGCCGCTATTTCGAGGATCGCCGCAAGATCAAGGGCATCGCTTTCCGCGATGGCGAGGAGATCGTGGCAACGCCCGCCGCCTCCACGGTGAAGGATCTCGACGGCATCACGCCCGACTGGTCGCTGCTCGAATGGTCGAAATACATCTACGTGCCGTTGGGAACGCGCGTGGCCATCCCCAACATGGCGCGGGGCTGCCCCTTCACCTGCTCCTTCTGCTCGCAGTGGAAATTCTGGCGCGACTACCGCGTGCGCGACCCCAAGGCGGTGGTCGACGAGATCGAGACGCTGGTGAACGAGCATGGCGTGGGCTTCTTCATCCTCGCCGACGAGGAGCCCACCATCAACAAGCGCAAGTTCACCGAGTTCTGCCACGAGCTCATCGCGCGGGGGCTGCCCGACCGGGTGAAATGGGGCATCAACACCCGCGTCACCGACATCATGCGCGACAAGAACGATCTGTGGCTCTGGCGCAAGGCGGGGCTGGTGCATGTGAGCCTCGGCACCGAGGCGGCGGCGCAGATGAAGCTCGACCTCTTCAACAAGGAAACCAAGGTTGCCGAGAACCGCGAAGCGATCCGGCTTCTGCGCGAGGCCGACATCTTCACCGAGGCACAGTTCATCGTGGGGCTCGACAACGAGACGGAAGAGACGCTGGAGGAGACCTACCGCTTCGCCCGCGAGTGGAACCCCGACCTCGCCAACTGGTCGATGTACACGCCCTGGCCCTTCACGCCGCTCTTCCAGGAGCTGGGCGACAAGGTGGAGGTGTTCGACTTCGAGAAATACAATTTCGTCACCCCCATCATGAAGCCCAAGGCGATGGACCGCGCGCAGCTGCTCGACCGGGTGATGCACAACTACCGGCGCTTCTACATGATCAAGGCGCTCTTCCACTACCCGTGGCGCGGCACCGGCTTCCGGCGGAAATACCTGCTGGGCTGTCTCAAGGCTTTCGCCAAGGCGGGCTTCGCGCGCACCTTCTACGACCTTGGCAAGGTGGGCTACTGGGGGCCGCAATCGAAGGAGAAGGTGGATTTCCACTTCGACGATGACCGCCAGATCGCGCAGGCGCAGATGGCCGACTGGGAGGCGATGGCCGACCGCAAGAAAAAAGCCGCCGAGCGCAAGGCGGCGGTGCGCGCGCAGGTGAAGGCGAAGAAGGCCGAGCTCGCGGCGCCCACCCGCCCGGCGGAGTAGAGACGGGTGGACAAATCGGCCCTCACCGGGGCGCATGGCCTCGTGGGGCCGAACGCCATCCTGCAATGCCGCGAGGCGCTCGAGGCGCGCGGCGGGCCGGAGCTTGCCCGCCGCATCTTCGCCGAGGCGGGGCTCAGAGCCGCGCTCGACACCCCGCCCGACGAGATGGTACCGGCCGAGGAGGCGCGCGTGCTGCACATGGCCATCCGCGCGGGCCTGCCGCCAGAGGCCGCGCGTGTGGTGACCCGCGAGGCGGGGCGGCTCACAGGCGAATACATTCTCGCCCATCGCATCCCCGCGCGTGCCCAGAAGGCGCTGCGGTTGATGCCCGCAAGCCTTGCCGGGCCGATCCTGCTCGCGGCCATCCGTCGCCATTCATGGACCTTTGCCGGCGAGGCCGAGGTGCAGACGCGGCGCGGCAACCCGATGGTAATGGAGATCCTGCGCAACCCGCTCGCCCAGCCCGGCTGCCCGTGGCACATCGCCGTGCTCGAAACGCTCTACCGCAATCTCGTGGCGGCCTCCGTGTGGGTTGAGCATGGCCCCTGCTGTGCCGAGGGCGCACCCGCCTGCCGGTTCAAGATCCACCTGAGGCCCCGCTGAGCCCGCTGCCCATGCTTTGAGCGATCCCGCGCCCGAGGCCGCCTTTGGCGCGGCCTTTGCGCGCCCGGCCCCGGCGCCTGTTTGACACGCGCGTGAAAACCCTGAAAAAACAGAAGCTCAGCAGGTCGCCCGGCAAGGTGCCGGGAAGAAGGAAGCCGTGACCCGATGTCGCCCATGTCGAGCCTCTTGCATATCCGCCTCGTGGAGCTTCTGCGCCGCATCTACCCGGCGGAGGATGTGGAGCAGCTTGCCCGGCAGGTCGAGGCGGCCTTCTGGCCCGAGGGCACGAGCCGCCGCAAGCGCGCGCGGGTGCCCTCCAACCGGCTCTGGTCGGAGCAGGACGCGGTGCTCATCACCTATGGCAACTCGATCCGCGACGGGGTGCACAAGCCGCTGGATCTGCTCGAGGATTTCCTGAAATCGCACATGCGCGGCGTGGTCAACGGGGTGCATATCCTGCCTTTCTTCCCGTTCTCCTCCGACGATGGCTTCGCGGTGACGGATTACACCGCGGTCAACCCGCAACTGGGCGAATGGAGCGATATCAGCCGGATCGCCGCGCAGTTTCACCTGATGTCCGACCTCGTGCTCAACCACGTATCTAGCCAGGGCGCGTGGTTTCACGCCTACCAGCAGGGGCACGCGCCCTACAGCCGTTACTTTTACGAGGGCAACCCGGCGGATGATCTCACGATGGTCGTGCGACCCCGCACCACGCCGTTGCTGCGCGAGGTGGAAACCCGCGACGGGGTGCGGCATGTCTGGTGCACCTTCAGCCATGACCAGGTGGATCTCGATTTCCGCAACCCCGAGGTGCTCCTGGAGATGCTGCGCATCATCCGACTGCATATCGACCGCGGCGTGCGCATCCTGCGGCTCGACGCGGTGGCCTTTCTCTGGAAGGTGCCGGGCACGCCCTCGATCCACCTCGCGGAAACCCACGCGGTGGTGCAGCTCATGCGGCTTCTGGCCGATTACGCCACCGAGACGGTGGTGCTGCTGACCGAAACCAACGTGCCCCGCACCGAGAACCTGAGCTACTTCGGCAACAGCAACGAGGCGCATGCGGTTTACAACTTCCCGCTGCCGCCGCTCATCCTGCACGCGATGCAATCGGGCACGGCGCGCTACCTGCACCGCTGGCAGATGGCGATGCCGCCCGCGCAGATGGGCTGCGCCTATCTCAACTTCTCGGCGAGCCATGACGGCGTGGGGATGCGCCCCGCCGAGGGGGTGCTGCCGCCTGAGGAGCAGGAGAAGATGATCGACACGGTGCGCGCGGCGGGCGGGCTCGTCTCGATGCGCACGCTGCCGGACGGGCGCGAGGCGCCCTACGAGCTCAACTGCTCGCTATTCGACGCGATGGGCCGGACCTTCGCGGGCGAGGACGAGCACCACATCGCGCGCTTTCTCTGCTCGCAGACGATCGTGATGTCGCTCGAGGGCATTCCGGCCTTCTACATCCATTCCTTCCTCGCCACGCCTTCCGATCACGAGGCGGTGGTGCGGCGCGGCATGAACCGGGCGATCAACCGCCACCGCTGGCACTACCCCGACCTGCTGGAGCGGCTGGCGGACCCGGAGACCAACCAGAGCCGTGTCATGGCGGGCATGGCCGAAAGGCTCCGGGTGCGCGCACGCCAGAAGGCCTTTCACCCCAACGCCACGCAATTCACCCTTTCGCTCGATCACCGGCTATTCGGCGTCTGGCGGCAAAGCCTCGACCGCGCGCAATCGATCTTCGCCATCCATAACGTAAGCGCCGAGCGGGTGGAGGTAAGCCCCTGGACGATCAACCTTATCGAGGGCGACACCTGGGTCGACCTGCTCTCGGGCGAGGAGATCGACGCGAGCGGTGAGGCGATCGCCTTTGCACCCTATCAGTGCCGGTGGATTTCCAACCGGGGCTGAGCTTCTTCTTGTTGCAAATATCTGCCCGAAGCAGGCGCCGGAATTTTAGGTAAAATTCCGCTCCGTTTTCTTTGCAAGAAAACGCGTCCTGCCTCAGCCGGACTGTGCCGCATCCTCCGCCGCCGCCGCCTTCAGATCGCGCAGGAAGGCCGGATCGGCGGCGTGGACGCGGTTCCAGGTGGGGATGAAGGGGCTTTCGTTGGGGTTGTCGAGAAAGATCTGTCCCGCGCGGATGATGTTCTCGGCGAAGAGCTCCACCGATTTCTCCTCCTTGTGGCGATCCACCGCAAGCCCGTTCATCTTGGCGTCGTTGTAATAGCTCTCGAGCAGGTCGAGCGCGAGCCGGTAGTAGGTGGCCTTGAGCGTGCGGAAGAGATTGGGCGTGAAGACGGTACCGTCGGAGGCGAGCTTGCGGAAGATCGCCTTGCAGATGTCGGTCGACATCCGGCTGAGGCCCTGGCTCGCATCCTCGGCGGAGAGATCCTGATGCTTGTGGTCGTAGGCATCCGAGATTTCCACCTGGCACACCGATTGCGGCGCGAGGTTGCGCCAGGCCTCGGAGAGCACGCCGATCTCGAGGCCCCAGTCGGAGGGGATGCGCAGATCGGGCAGGGTTGGGGTGCGCATGGCGAACTCGCCCGAGAGCGGGTAGCGGAAGGAGCGCAGGTAATCGAGGTAGTCACGGTCGCCCACCACGCGCTTCAGTGCGATGAGGAGCGGGCTGACCAGCAGCCGGGTGACGCGGCCATTGAGCTTGCCCTCGCCGATGCGGGGGTAGAAGCCCTTAGCCATCTGGTAGGGGAAGGTGGGGTTGGCCACCGGGTAGACGAGCGAGGCCAGCATCGCGCGGTCATAGGTGAGGATGTCGCAATCGTGGATGGCCATAACCGCGCTGTCGGCGCAGGCGATGAGATAGCCCATGCAGGTCCAGACATTCTTGCCCTTGCCGGGCTCTTGCGGGTAGAGGCCCAGCTCTTTCAGGCGCGCGCCCAGCTCCAGCATCCGGGGGCTTTCGTTCCAGATCACCATGTGTTGCTGGGGGAGTTCGGCGAAGAACCGGCGCGCATGGGCGTATTGCGCGGCATCCGCCTGGTCGAGCCCGATAATGATGCGGTGCAGGTAGGGCACGGTTTTCAGCTCGGCGAGGATGTTGGGCATCGCCGGGCCTTCGAGTTCGGAATAGAGGCAGGGCAGCACCAGCGTGATCCGGCGGCTTTCGGCGAAGGCGGAAAGCTCGTATTCGAGGTCGTCGAGGCTGCGGGTGCGCAGGTTGTGAAGGGTGGTGATGTTGCCGTTCTGGTGAAAATCCGCCATGCCGCGCCGCTCCTCGGTTGTTTCTCTCTAGCCCTGCGCCGTTGGCAGGCTGTCGATATGGGCCAGCACCGCCTCGGCCCAGCCTTCGGGGCCTTCGGCCTCGGTTCTGGCGATGCGCCCCTCGGCCTCGCCCTCGAGCCGGGGCAGGGGGGGCGCGTCGCCGTTTCTCACGATCACGCCAAAATCGGCGGCTTGCAACATCTCGATGTCGTTGGGAGCGTCGCCGAGCGCGAGGGTGCGGCGTGGGCGATACGCGGCGATGATCTCGGCCATGCGGTCGGCCTTGGTGCCACCGAAGGAGAGGGTGAGGAAGCGCCCGCCGCGCCGCGCCGCGAGCCCTGCCGCCGTCGCGGCCTGGAGGAAGGCCGAGAGCGCCGCTTCGGGGCCTTCCCAGAGCCCCGGCTCGGTGAAGGCGCGCGCCTTGGCCCGCCGCGCCTCGGGCTCCGGCAGGCCGGTGGCCCGCGCCACCTCCGCCACGCTCATGTCGCCGAAGCCGCGAAAGCCCGGGGGCAGCGTGGCCAGCACCTTCCGCAGCCTGTCATAGTCCGCGCCGAGCGCGCCCGGGGCCGCGCCCGCGGGCAGCAGGCCGCCGCCATTCTCCACGATCGCGGGCCAGGTCTCGAACCCCATCGCCGCGCGCAACGGGAAGATCTCCTCTGCCGTCTTGGAGCTGGCGAGCACGAGGCCGCCGCCGGCTTCGCGCAGCCGGGCGAGCGCGGGGCGGGCGGGCGCAAAGGAGTAGCCTTTGTGGCTGAGCAGCGTTCCGTCGAGATCGGAGAAGACGAGGAGGCCGGGGGAAGCGGACATGGCCCAAGCCTAGCGCACGGAGGCAGGCCGGGCGACCCATTTGCCGATGCCGGCCCGGCCCGCCGCCGCATTTCGCGCCGGTTTGCCGAAAAAAGCCGCAGTCTTGGCAGGGGGCCGCTTCGTGCTATGCTGGCGAACCGGCGCCGCGAGACGACGGCTATTTCAGAGAGATTTTCAGGGCCTGACGAAATGGATTTGAACGAACCCAACCCAGCGCCGAGCGCTTTCTGCCAGTCTCATCCGATCCTGTGCAACCTTCTGGCGCGGGCGCGCGACGCCACGGTGGCGCCGATGCGCCGGATGCTGCGCAGCGCGGGGCTGAGCGAGCAGCAATGGCGCGTCTTGCGGCTGCTCGCGGAGGCGGGCGAGATGGAGGCCTCGGCACTGGCCGAAGGCACGGGGCTGCTGTTTCCGAGCCTCACGCGGATGAACCAGGCGCTTCTGCGCAAGGGGCTGATTTCGCAGCGCCGCGACAGCCGCGACCGCCGCCGCCAACGGATCGGGCTGACGCCGAAGGGCCGGGAGCTGGTGCGCGCCCATATCGCCGAGGCGGAAGCCATCGAGCGGGCGATGCGAGCGGCGATGGGCAAGGAGGATTACCGGCGTCTTCTCGTGCTTCTGGAGCGGCTTTGCAGCGCCAAACCCGCGGTGGAACCTCCCGGCTGAGTCCGCCGGCGCGCGCCTTGCGAAGAATCCTGTTGACGCAGCGGCTGTTTCGCCGTCAACACTTGGCGCAGGTGGAAAAGGACCGCGCCCGATGGAATGCCATCCCCGCAATCCGATGATGCGCCGCGCGACGGGCTGCGACCTCGTTATCTGAGGCGCGGGCCAAGCCGCCCGCTTCCCGGATTTCCTCTCCAGCTTCCAGCGAAAACCCCATGACACAGACACACGGATTGCGCCTTGCAATCGATATCGGCGGCACGTTCACCGACACCGTGCTGATGGATGCCGCCTCGCAGGTGGTGGCCACGGCGAAGACACCGACAACGCCGCGCAGCCCTGCCATGGGCGCGCTCGAGGGTGCGCGCCGGGTGATGGCGGAGGCCCGCGCCGACTGGCCCGCCGTGAGCGGCTTCATCCACGGCACCACGCTCGCCACCAATGCGCTGATCGAGCGCGAGGGCGCGCGGGTGGCCACGATCACCACGCGCGGCTTCCGCGACATTCTCGAGATCGCCTATGAGCGGCGCTACAGCCAATATGCGATCAACCTCGTCAAGCCCGACCTGATCGTGCCGCGCAGCCTCGCCTTCACGATCGGCGGGCGGATGGATGCGCAGGGCGGCCTGCGCGAGCCGCTGGCCGAGGCGGATGTGCCCGCGCTGGTGGAGGCCCTGAGGGCAGCGGAGGTGGAGGCCGTGGCGATCTGCCTTCTGCACAGCTATGCCAACCCGGCCCATGAGCTGCGACTGGGCGCGATGCTGGCCGAGGCGCTGCCGGGGCTGGTGATTTCGCTCAGCCACGAGATCAGCCCCGAGGCGCGCGAGTTCGACAGGCTCTGCACCACCATCGCCAATGCCTATATCCAGCCGCTGATGGCCGGCTACCTCGCCGACTTCCGCGCGCGCTTCGAGGCCGAGGGGCTCGGCTGCCCGATCCTGATGATGACGGCGGGCGGCGGCATGACCACGCTCGAAACGGCCGCGCGCCTGCCGGTGCGGCTGGTGGAGAGCGGGCCGGCGGGTGGAGCGATCCTTGCCGCGCGCATTGCCGAGGAAGCGGGCGCGCGGGAGGTGCTCTCCTTCGATATGGGCGGCACCACCGCCAAGCTCTGCCTGATCGACGGCTACCGGCCGCAAAAGGCGCGGCGCTTCGAGATTTCGCGCGCCGAGCGGTTCATCAAGGGTTCGGGCATGCCGGTGCGCATCCCGGTGATCGAGATGATCGAGATCGGCGCGGGCGGGGGCTCCATCGCCGGGGTGGATGCGCTGGGCCGCCTGCAGGTGGGCCCTAAGAGCGCAGGCTCCGACCCGGGGCCGGCGGCCTTCGGCAAGGGCGGCACGCGGCCCACGGTCACCGATGCGGATATCGCGCAGGGCTATATCGAGCCGGGGCGCTTCGCCGAGGGGCGGCTCGCTGTGAACCGCGAGGCGGCGGAGGCGGCGCTGGGGCGCGACCTCGGCGCGCCGCTGGGGCTCGCGCCACGCGCGGCGGGATTCGCGCTGAGCGAGATCGTCGACGAGAACATGGCCGCCGCGGGCCGGATGCACGCGGTGGAATCGGGCAAGGACATCGCCCGGCGGCTGATGATCGCCTTCGGCGGCAACGGGCCGCTGCATGCCACCCGCGTGGCCCGGCGTGCGCAGGTGCGGCGCATCCTCGTGCCGCGCGATCCGGGCGTGGGCTCGGCGGTGGGCTTTCTCTTCGCTCCGGTTTCCTTCGAGATCATCCGCTCGCGTTACGCCACGCTCGACACGCTCGTGCCCGATGCGCTCAACGCGCTGCTCGAGAGCATGGCCGAGGAAGCGCGCGCGGTGGTGCGGGCCGGGGCGCCCGAGGCGGTGCTGACCGAGGAGCGCGTGGCCTTCATGCGCTATCACGGGCAGGGCCACGAGATCGCCATAGACCTGCCGGCGGCAGCGCTCTCTGAGGGCGATGTCGCGGCGATGCGCGGCGCCTTCGAGGCGGAATACAGCCGACAGTTCAGCCGCGCCGTGCCGGGCATGGAGATCGAGATTCTCAACTGGGGCGTGACGGTGAGCGCGCCGCCGCCGGCGCTCGAGCCCGGGGCGGAGATGCCGGAAGCCCATGACGCCCGCGCGACAGAGAGACGCGAGATCATCTGCGACCTGACCGGCGCGGCGGTTCACGCGGCCATCTTCGACCGGGCCGCGCTTGCCCCCGGCGCGCGGCTTCAGGGCCCCGCGCTCATCATCGAGCCGCAAACCACCACGCTCGTCAGCGCCGATTTCGACGCGGAAGTGGATGGCCGCGGCAATATCTGGCTGACCCGCACGGAGGAGGGGGGCGCATGAGCATTCCCGAGACACGCCTGCAAGTGATGTGGAACCGGCTTCTGGCCGTGGTGGAGGAACAGGGGCAGGCGCTGATCCGCGCGGCCTTCAGCCCGATCGTGCGCGAATGCGGCGACATCTCTGCGGGCATCTTCGATGTCGAGGGGCGGATGCTGGCGCAGGCCGTCACCGGCACGCCCGGCCATATCAACACCATGGCAGAGGCGGTGAAGACCCTGCGCGCGCGCTTTCCGATGCAGGAGATGGTGCCGGGCGACATCTACATGACGAACGACCCGTGGATCGCCTCGGGCCATCTCAACGACTTCCTCTTGATGATGCCGGTGTTTCACCGGGGCCGAGTTGTGGGCTTTACCTCCTGCACCTCGCATCTGGTCGATCTGGGCGGGCGCGGCATGGGGCCGGAGGGCGCCGACATCTATGACGAGGGGCTGCTCATCCCGCCCTGCCGGCTGGTGAGCGGCGGCGAGGTGAATGCGCTGCTCCTCGAGATCGTCAAGGCCAACTCGCGCGAGCCCATCGCCAACGAGGGCGACATCTACGCACTCATTGCCTGCTGCGAGGCGGGGGCGGTGCGGCTCGCGCAGATGATGGAGGAGTTCGGGCTCGACGATCTCGATGCGCTCTCGGATTACATCATCGAAACCTCGCGGCGCGGCACCATCGCGGCCATCGCCGCGCTGCCGCGCGGGCAGTGGCACAATGTGCTGAAGGTCGATGGCTATGACGGCGAGATCGACCTGCACGCCGCGCTCACCATCGAGGAAGACCGCGTGGTGGTAGATTTCTCGGGCAGCGCGGCCTGCGTGGGAAAGGGCATCAACGTGCCGCTCAACTATGCCACGGCCTATACCGTCTTCGCGCTGCGCTGCATCATCGGGCCGGAGATCCCGAACAACGCGGGCTCGCTCGCGCCCTTCGAGGTGGTGGCGCCCGAGGGTTGCATCCTCAACGCCCAGCCGCCCGCGCCGGTGGCCATGCGCCACACGCTGGGGCAGATGACGCCCGACCTCGTCTATGGCTGTCTCGCGCAGGCGCTGCCCGATCAGGTGCCCGCAGAGGGGGCCTCGTGCATGTATGACCTGCCGCTGCGCCATGTGCCCGAGGCGGTGGAGCGGGGGCAGACACAATTCGCGGTGGAGCTCGTCTTCAACGGCGGCACCGGCGCGCGGCCCGCGCTCGACGGGCTCTCGGCCACCGCTTTCCCGAGCGGCGTCTGGGGCAGCCAGGTGGAAACCACCGAAGCCGTGGCGCCGGTGCTCTTTCACCGCCGCGAGTTGCGGCAGGATTCGGGCGGGCCGGGGCGGCGGCGCGGCGGGCTCGGCCAGCACATCGAGCTGGGCTCTGCCATTGGCGAGGATTTCATGGTGTTTCTCTCGGTCGAGCGGCTGCTCAACCCCGCGCGTGGGCGCTTCGGGGGCGGCGAGGGCGCACCGGGGCGCATCCGCCTTGGTCACGAGGGCGCCGACCTGCCGGGCAAGGCCGAGTTGCGGGTGCCGGCGGGCGCGGTGCTGGTGTTCGACACGCCGGGGGGCGGCGGGTTCGGCCCGCCCGAAGAGCGCGCGGCGGCGGAGGTGGCGCAGGACGTGGCCACAGGGCTTGTGAGCGAGCACGCGGCGCGGCGGCTTTACGGAACGGCGACATGATCCGCGCCGAGCCCCATATCGCCGTCATGTCGCCCTATGCCGTGGCGCGGTTCGACCGGCCGGAGGGCAAGCCGCTCCTGTCGCTCTCGCAGAACGAAAGCCTGCGCCCGCCCAGCCCGCGCGCGCTCGACGCGGCCGCCGCGGTGCTGGCCTCGGGCGCGCTCTACCCCGACCCGGACTGGTGCGCGCTGCGCGCGGCACTGGCCGAGCATCACCGGTTGGAGGCGGGGCAGATCCTCTGCGGCAACGGCTCGCTCGAATTGATCGGCGTGCTCGCGCGGGTCTTCTCGGGGCCGGGCCGGGCGGTGCTGGCGCCGCGCCATGCCTACCCGTTCTTCCGCACCGCCGCCGGGCTCGCGGGCGCGCGCTTCGATACCGCCGAGGAGCGCGATGCCACGGTCTGCGTCGATTGCCTGCTGGAGGCGGTGCGCGCCGAGACAGCGCTCGTCTTCGTGGCCAACCCCGGCAACCCCACCGGCACGCGCATCCCGCTGGCCGAGATCCGGCGCCTGCGGGCCGGCCTCCGGCCCGATATCCTGCTCGTGGTCGACGAGGCTTATGGCGAGTTCACCGAAGAGGCCGGGGCGCGCGCCTTCGACATGGTGGCCGCGGGCGATACGGTCGTGCTGCGGACCTTCTCCAAGGCCTATGGCATGGCCGGGTTTCGCGTTGGCTGGGGGCTCTTTCCGCTCGCGCTCGCGGCGGAGATGCGCAAGGCGATGAACCCCAACAACGTGGCGGCAGCCTCGCAGGCGGCGGCGGTGGCGGCGCTGGCCGACGAGGCCTACATGCGCGAGACCTGCGCCCGCACCGCCGATCTGCGCGAGCGTGGGGCGGCAGCCCTGCGCGAGGCGGGCTTCAGCGTGGCGCCGAGTCACACGAACTTTCTCCTGATCGACATGGAAAGCCCCGAGGCCGCGCAGGCCGCCGATGCGGCGCTGCGGGCCGAGGGCGTGTTTCTGCGGATGCAGGCGGGGGCGAGCCTGCCCGGGTGCCTGCGGATGACGATTGCCCCTTGGGAAGCGATAGCGCAGGCGATAGCGTTGCTGGAGACATGGAAGAGGAACCGAGGCCGATGAACCTCTCACGCGGGCGGGCGCGTCTTGGCATTCTCGTGCCCTACACCAACACCAACCTCGAGCCCGACATGGCGCTGATGCGGCCTGCGGGCGTCTCGCTGCATTTCGCGCGGATGGGCGGTTATGACGAGGACGAGATCCCCGACGAGCAGCAGATGCAGGCGCTGGGCGCGGCCGATCTCGACGAACCGCTGTCGCTGCTGATGGGGGTGAAGCCCGATCTGGTGATCTATGGCTGCACTTCCGCCACGCTCACCCACGGCCCCGCCTTCGACCGGGCGCTGGCAGAGAGGATCATGGCGCAGAGCGGCGTGCAAACCGTCACTGCCGCCGGGGCGCTGGTGCATGCGCTCAAGCGGCTCGGCGTGGCCCGCATCGGCTTCGCCTCGCCCTATGTGCCGGCGATCAACGACATGGCAGTGTCCTTCCTGCGCGACATGGGCTTCGAGACGGTGGCGCGCTCGGAGGTCGAGGCGGCGCTCGGCAATGATGGGCAAGGCGCGCTCAAGCCCGACGACGTGTTCGAGCTGGCGCTTGGGGCCGACCACGACAACGCCGAGGCGCTGGTGCTCTCCTGCACCGACATGCGCAGCATCGAGGCGCTCGACCGGCTCGAGGCGCGACTCGGAAAGCCGGTGATCAGCTCCAACCAAGCGATGATGTTTCAGGCGCTGGAGCTTCTGGGGATAGAAGAGCCTGTGGAAGGCTATGGCAGCTTGCTGAGGGAGGCACGCACATGAAGTTCGAAACGCTCGCCGCGTTCGCGTTGGGAGATACGGAGGTGCCCGAGAGCGCCCTGCAGATGGCGGCGCTTCTGCTCGTCGACACGCTGGGCGTGGCGGCGGGGGCGGTGCCGCTCGCGCCGGGGCGCATCGCGCGCGACCACGCGGCCCGGTTCCTCGCCGCGCCGTCGGCGCGCGATGGCGCCACGCTGCTCTTCGACGGGCGGCGCGCCTCCATTCCCGGGGCGGCCTTCGCGTTGGCCACGCAGATAGACAATCTGGATGCGCATGACGGCTACAACCCCACCAAGGGCCATATCGGCTGCGCCAGTGTGCCCGCGCTCTGCGCCTTCGCCGAGGCGCGGCCCGAGCTCGAGGGGCGCGAGGCGCTGAAGGCGCTGGTGCTCTCCTACGAGATAGCGGCACGGGCGGCGGTGAGCCTCCATGCCAGCGTATCCGATTACCATACCTCGGGCGCGTGGAACGCGCTCGGTGTGGCGGCCTTGGGTTGCCGGTTGCGCGGGGCCGATGCCAACACGCTGCGGCAGGCCCTCGGCATCGCCGAATATCATGGCCCACGAAGCCAGATGATGCGCGAGATCGCCACGCCAACCATGCTGCACGATGGCTCGGGCATGGGCGCGATGGTGGGCGCGATGGCGGCGCTGATGGCCGAGGAGGGCTTCGAGGGCGCGCCCGCGATCACCGTGGAGGCCGAGGATGCCGCGCCGCACTGGGCCGATCTGGGCCAGCTCTGGACGATCGAGCTGAACTACATCAAGCCCTATCCGATCTGCCGCTGGGCCCATGCGGCGATCGATGCGCTGGGCGCGGTGATGGTGAGCCGGGGGCTCACCGAGGCCGATGTGGCGGAAGTAGAGGTCAACACCTTCACGCAGGCCGCACGGCTTTATCCGGGCATGCCCGCGACCACCTCGCAGGCGCAGTATTCGCTGCCTTTCGCGCTGGCAACGCGGCTGGTGCATGGCGCGATCGGGCCGGCGCATATCGAGGGAGCGGGGCTGCGGGATGCGCGCGTGGCCGCCGCGCTCGAGAAGATCACCGTGAACGAGGAGCCGCGCCACTCGAACCGCTTCCCCGAGGGCCGCTGGTCGGATGTGCGGGTAACGCTCGTAAGCGGCGAGACGCTTTCCTCGGGGGATGTGCATGCGCGCGGCGGGCCGGAATCGCCCATGAGCCTTACGGAGATCGAGGCGAAGTTTCACCTGATGGCCGGCGCGTTGCCCGAGCCGCGCCGCGCCGCGCTGTGGCGGATGCGCGAGACGCTGCTTGAACCCGGCGCGCGTTTCGCCGATCTTCTGGCGCTCATTCACCCTGCCGAGGAGTTGGCCGATGCCTGAAGGCTGCCGCGTTCTGTTGCACAATGACGAAACCGAAAAGCAGGAGGCCGCGCTGAAAAGCGCCTTTCCGCAGGTTGAAGTTCAGGCCTGCAACAGTTTCGAGGCGTTGCCGGAGGCGCTGGCCGCGTTCCGCCCGGATGCGATGTATTCGGTCCGGTTCAACCCCGCGCCCTTTCCGAAAGAGGCGGTCTTCGGGGCGGACGGGCCGCGCTGGTTGGCCAATGGCGGGGTCGGCACCGATCATCTCGGGCAGTGGGACACGGCGCGCATCACGGTGACCAATGCCGCCGGCGTGGCCTCGGACATGATGGCGGAATACATCCTCGGCGGCTTTCTGCATTTCACGCTGGATGTGCCGGGGCTTCAGGCCGACAAGGCGGCGCGGCACTGGGATGGCGCGCGCAAGATGCGCCCGCTCAAGGGGCGGACGCTGCTGATCGTCGGGCTGGGGCATACGGGCCGCGCTGTGGCGGCGCGGGCGAAGGCCTTCGGGATGCACGTGATCGGCACGCGGGCGCGGCCGCGCGAGATGGAGAACGTGGACGAGGTGCATGCGGCAAGCGATCTGGCCGCGCTCCTGCCGCGCGCGGATTTCATCGCCGTCTGCACGCCGCTCATCGCCGAGACGCGGGGGCTGATCGGCGCGGGCGAGATTGCCGCGATGAAGCCGGGCGTGATCCTCGCGGATGTCTCGCGGGGCGGGGTCGTCGACCAGGCGGCGCTTGGCGAGGCTTTGCGCGCGGGCCATGTGGGCGGTGCGGCGGTGGACGTGTTCGAAACCGAGCCGCTGCCCGCCGAGAGCCCGCTCTGGGGCGTGGAAAACCTTGTCATCTCGCCGCATTGCTCGGCGGTGCATGACGGGTGGGAGGTAGCCTCCTTCAACCTTTTCCTCGAGAATCTCGGCAGGTTCCTCGAAGGCCGCCCGCTTGAAAACGTAGTCGACCCGGCGCGGGGCTATTAGCCCCGCGTGCCGGCGAAGCGGGTTTCCCAATCGGCGCGCTGGTCGTCGGTGATCTTGGCGAAGAGCACATCGGGCACCTCGAAAGCGTGGCCTTCGGGCAGGGCGGAGAGGGCTTGGGCCATGTCGCCGGGCCAGCTTGTGTCGAGCGTGTTCATGGATGCAAGCATCCGCGCCGAGGCATCGGGGATGAAGGGGGCCGAGAGCACCGCGTAGACCCGGATGAGGTTGAGCGCGAGGCGGATCTGGGCGGCGGCGCGCTCGGGCTCTTCCTTGAAGGTCGACCACGGAGCGGCTTCCTGCAGATACTCGTTGCCGGCAACCCAGATGGCACGCAGCGCCGTGGCCGCCTTGCGCACCTCGATCGCATCCATATGCGCCTCGTAGGCGCGGGCCTTCTCGGCGAGCTCGGCGATGAGCGCCTCTTCACGCGGCCCCATCTCGCCGCCCGAAGGCACCTCCTCGCCGAATTTCGAGCGGCAGAACTTGGTGACGCGGGAGACGAAATTGCCCAGCACGTCGGCCAGATCCTTGTTCACCGAGGCCTGGAAGTTTTCCCAGGTGAATTCGCTGTCGGAGGTCTCGGGCGCGTGGGAGAGCAGCCACCAGCGCCAGTAATCGGCGGGCAGGATCTCGAGCGCCTGATCCATGAAGATGCCGCGCCCCTGGCTTGTGGAGAACTGGCCGCCATCGTAGTTGAGGTAGTTGAAGGACTTGATGTAGTCGACCAGCTTCCAAGGCTCGCCCGACCCAAGGATCGTGGCGGGGAAGGAGAGCGTGTGGAAGGGCACGTTGTCCTTGCCCATGAACTGGGTGTAGCGCACGTCGCCTGCGCCCTTGTCGGTGCGCCACCAGCGCTCCCATTCGGCCTCTTCGCGGCCCGTGGCCTCGGCCCATTCTCCGGCGCAGGCGATGTATTCGATGGGCGCGTCGAACCAGACGTAGAAGACCTTGCCCTCCATGCCCGGCCAATCCTCGGTGCCGCGCTTCACGGGGATGCCCCAATCGAGGTCGCGGGTGATGCCGCGATCCTGCAGCCCGTCGCCGTCGTTCAGCCATTTCTTGGCGATGGAGGTGGTGAGGATGGGCCAATCCGTCTTCGAGTCGATCCACGCCTCGAGCTCCGCGCGCATCTGGCTCTGGCGCAGGTAGAGGTGCTTGGTTTCGCGCACCTCGAGATCGGTCGAACCGGAGATGGCCGAGCGCGGCTCGATCAGGTCGGTCGGGTCGAGCTGCTTGGTGCAGTTCTCGCACTGGTCGCCGCGCGCCTTGTCATACCCGCAATTGGGGCAGGTGCCCTCGATGTAGCGATCCGGCAGGAAGCGGCCATCGGCGTTGGAATAGACCTGCTTCTCGGAGACCTCGCGGATGAGCCCCGCCTCGGCCAGACGGCCCGCGAAATGCTGGGTGAGCGCATGGTTCTGCGGGCTCGAGGAGCGCCCGAAATGGTCGAAGCTCAGGCGGAACCCGTCGGAGAGCGCCTTCTGCACGCCCCACATCTCGGCGCAATACTCGGCCACCGGCTTGCCGGCCTTGGCGGCGGCCAGCTCGGCGGGGGTGCCGTGCTCGTCGGTGGCGCAGAGAAAGAGCACCTCGTGCCCGCGCCCGCGCAGGTAGCGCGCGAAGAGATCGGCGGGCAGTTGTGAGCCCACGAGATTGCCGAGATGCTTGATCCCGTTGATATAGGGGATCGCCGAAGTGATGAGGTGGCGTGCCATGCGGGAGCCTCGCTTGGGGTGGTTCGGCGCCCGTTTAGCCTATGCGGAGGAGCAGGGCTAGAGGGTGTGGGGGCCGGCTTGCCCGCCGCCACGGCTAATTCCCGTTCCGATCTTCGTCTCGTGAGCGCCCGGTGAGCTTGCCGATGGTGAAGCTGGTGCGCGGTGCCCAGATGTAGCGTGTGCGGCGGCCCGGAGAGGGGCGGCGGCGCATCCGCACGAAGCTGAAGAGGATGAGCACCATGTGGCCGACGGCGATCATCGCGAACATGGCGGGCGGCCCGAAGGCCTGCATGAGCCACGAGGCCATGAGCGGCGCGGCGATGGCGCCTGCGGCGAAGCAGAACATCAGCGCGGCGGCCAGCTCGACCCGCTGTTCGCTCGAGGCGAAATCATTGGCATGGGCGGCGGAGACCGAATAGATCGGCACGCTCGTGGCGCCGAAGAGGAAGGCGAGGATCAGCACGCCCTCGACGCTCACCCCCGACAGCAGGCTCGTGGCGAGGCACACCGCGATAGTGGCCGCGGAGAGCGCCACCAGCACGTGCCGGCGGTCGAACTTGTCGGCGAGCCAGCCCACCGGGAACTGGGCGCAGGCCCCGCCGAGCACGAAGGCGGCGAGAAACCACGCGATCTGGCTGGTCGCGAGCCCCACCTGCTCGCCATAGACCGGGCCAACCATGCGAAAGGCCGCCGAGGAGAGCGCCGCCGCCACCACGCCCGCCGCCGCGAGCGGTGAGCTGGCCCATGCCAGCGACGGGCGCAGGCGTGGCGCGGCGGGGGTTTCGGGCTGCTTCACGGTGGTGAGGGTGAGCGGCAGCAGCGAGGCGCAGCAGATGATCGCGAGGATGTTGTAGCTGACGTAGGAGGCCGGCTCGAGCACCGAAATCATCATCTGCGCGGCCAGCGACGCGCTCATGTCGGCCATCCGGTAGATGCCCATCGCCCGCCCGCGCGTCTGGTTTGTGAGCTTGGCCTGCAGCCATGCCTCGATCACCGTGTAGCAGCCCGCCACGCAGAGGCCGGTGGCGATGCGCATCAGCGTCCATGCCACCGGGTCGACGATCAGCATGTGCATGATCAGCCCGATCGCGCCCGTGGCGGTCAAGGCGGCGAAGGCGCGCGAATGACCCACAGAGCCCATCAGGCGAGGCGCCCACCAGCAGCCGATGAAGAAGCCCAGAAAATGCGCCGAGCCCAGAAGGCCGATCTGCGAGGTGGAAAAGCCCAGTTGCAGCCCCGAGAGCGCGTCGAGCGGGCTCACGCCGCCCGAGGAGATCTGCAAGAGGATGACCGACAGGAAGAGCGAGGCGAAGGAGAGTATTGTACGCATGGCCCCTTGAACATGCACCGTGGGCGCGGCAGCGGCCACGCGTATTCGACACAAACGCGTCGGTTTTCGCCCAACCGGGGTTTTCGCGGCGCCGGCAGGCAGGGGCGTGCCGCAGGAGAACGGCCCGGCGGCCCAGTGCTAGAGGCGGCTCACGGCCCCCGCAGGACGCGCGCCGAGATGCGGATGCCGATCTGGTCTCCAACCATGCCGGCATATCCAGTGGCGCCGAAGGCGCTGCGGCTGAGGCTTCCCTCGAGCAGCACGATCAGGTCGTCGCGCTGGGTGAGGTCCGTGCCGGGCGCGCGACCGAGCTGCGCGGCAAGCCTGATGGGCCGGGTGACGCCGCGCAATGTGAGCTCGCCTGTCATGGTGGCCGATTGAAGGTTGCCGGTGATCCGGGTGGACTGGAAGATGATGCGCGGATGGCGCGCGGTATCGAGCACCGAGGGGCTGCGCATCGCCTCGGTTGCGAAGAAGGCGCCGGCCTGCGCGCCCTGCGCGTCGAGCTCCACCTCCACGTCGCTCGCGCCGAGGGTTTCGAGATCGAGGCTCAGTCTGGCGCTCGCCACCGGCATCGCGCCGACCATGTCGGCCCCGTTGAGCTTGTAGAAGAAGGCGACCTTCGAGCGCGCGGTATCGAGCTGGTAACGCTCGGGCGCGGCATTTGCGACGCTGGAAATGGCGGGGAGGGCGAGGAGCCCGAGACACAAGCGGATACTGGTACGACGATCTATCATGGATAGCAGATAGCGGAGTGCGCGGAATAGGCCAATCACGAGGGCGCGAGGCGCGGCGATCTGTCTTTGTCTGCCTCGGGGGCAAGCACCCATGCGCCGGGCCGCCCGGTGAGCGCCCATGCGCGGGGCGGCGCTGTGCGGGCGCGGGCGCGGGTGAGCCGCCAGCCGGGCATGCCGGGCTGGTGCGCCTGCGCGATGTGCCAGCGCGTCTCGATCCCCGGCGCCCCGCCCGTGCCGGGGGTGAGCAGGAGCCCGAGCGGCGCATGGGCGCCCTCCGCCGCGCCGGTCTCGGCGGCGAGGTGCAGCCGCCGCACCGCCGTCATCCCCGGCAGGCCCCGCAGCCCGGTGAGATCGGCCACGGCGAGCGGCACCGCGCCGGAGCGCAGCACCTCCTCCAGCGCCCAGAGCACATCCTCGGCCCGCCGCGCCGAGACGAAGTGAAACCGCCCCGGCTGGGCCAGCGCCGCCATCGCCTCGGGGTTCGGCGCATCGGCCTGCCAGGCGGGCGCGATCCAGAAGACGGGGCCTTCGAGCGCGCCCGCCACCAGCATCGCCAGAAAGCCGCGCGCCGGCCCGCAGATCTCGTGTGCGCGCGCCAGTGGCAGCGCCACCTCTCCGAAGAGCGTGAGCGCCTCGCGGGGCCGGTGCGGGCGGCGGGTGAGAAGCTGGGCATCCATGGGGGAAGGATACAATGTTCTTCTTTTGTTCTCAAGTCCTGCGATGCGCCTTTCCGGGGGTGACCTTGCCGGGCAAATCGGTAGGTTGGGCACAGGCAAGACAGGTTCGACGAAAGGAAAAGGCGCATGCGGATGAACCCTCTGGGGCGCACCGGGATGGAGGTGAGCGCGCTCTGCCTCGGCTCGATGACATGGGGCAGCCAGAACACGGCCTCGGAAGGCCATGCACAGATCGAGCGGGCGCTCGAACGCGGCGTCAACTTCATCGACACGGCCGAGATGTATCCGGTCAACCCGGTCGCGAAGGAAACGGTGGGGCGCACCGAGGAAATCATCGGCGACTGGTTCGCGAAAACCGGGCGGCGGGGCGAGGTGATTCTCGCCACCAAGCACCCGGGCGAAGGCTTCGAGCTTGCCCATGACGGGGTAGAGATCACCGCCGAGACCGTGCCGGCGCGGATCGAGGGATCGCTCAGGCGCCTGAAGACCGATTACATCGACCTCTACCAGTTCCACTGGCCCAATCGCGGCAGCTACATGTTTCGCCAGAACTGGGAGTATGACCCCTCGGGGCAGGATCGCGCGCGCACCCTCGCCCATATGGAAGAGTGCCTCGGCGCGCTTCAGCGCGAGGTCGAGAAGGGCCGCATCCGCGCCTTGGGGCTTTCCAACGAAAGCGCCTGGGGCACGGCGCAATGGCTCAGGCTCGCCGAGGCGGGCGCGGGCCCCCGCGTGGCCTCGGTGCAGAACGAATATTCGCTGCTCTGCCGGCTCTACGACACCGACATGGCCGAGCTGAGCCACCACGAGGATGTGGGCTTGCTCGCCTTCTCGCCGCTGGCCGCGGGGCTGCTCACCGGCAAGTATCAGGAGGGCCGCGTGCCCGCCGGCTCGCGCCGGAGCATCGTGAGCGATCTTGGCGGGCGGATCACCGCGCGGGTCTTTCCCGCCGCCGCGGCCTATCTCGACATCGCCGCGCGGCACGGGCTCGACCCGGCGCAGATGGCGCTCGCCTGGTGCCTCACACGGCCCTTCATGGCCTCGGCCATCTTCGGCGCCACCACCGAGGCGCAGCTCGATGTGGCGCTGGGCGCGGCGGAGGTGACGCTCTCGGA
Organism: Roseovarius sp.; assembly: GCA_040222155.1. Taxonomy (GTDB): domain Bacteria; phylum Pseudomonadota; class Alphaproteobacteria; order Rhodobacterales; family Rhodobacteraceae; genus Roseovarius. The sequence goes on along the minus strand of JAVKDQ010000191.1, from coordinate 53,322 downwards.
CGAGGTGATGCGCGAGATCTCGGAAGCCCACAAGGCGCACCCGATGCCCTATTAGGGAAGCGGCCGGGCAAGGGGGTGTGCCCTGCCCCGCGCCGGTGCCTCTGGCGCGGGTCGCGCCGAGGTATTTTCGCCAAGAAGAAGCAGGGGGCGTGGCGCTTCTTCTTGGCTGAAATACTCAATCTCCCAAGGTGTCAGCCCGCCCGCAGGGTGAGCCTTTCGAGCGCGGCGCCGTTATCCCATGTACCATGCAGCTGGCTGCCCATAACCACGTAGACGATGGGCCAGTCGGCGCCCCATTCGATGGTGACGACACGGCCCTCGATGGTGCCGCGGCCGCTGTAGGATTGCCCGCCCACGTTCCAGAAGATCTCGACATCCGAGCCTTCCTGCCGCAACTCGGCGCTGCCTTCGTAGATGGTGCCGTTGGCGTTGCGCCCGATCACGCTGTAGGTGCCGGCGACCTGCGGGGGCTCGGCCTGCTGCGCCCGGGCCGCGCCGGCGAGGGCGGCGCCTGCGAGGGCCAGCGGGGCGGTGAGCAAGAAACGACGTTTGTTCATCGGTTATCTCCAGTCTGTGCCCGCCCAGTCTGCCCTTAGGTAGGGACGAATGCGGCACTTGGCAAATGCGCGGGCGCGCGAGAGGCGTGACGGGCGGAAGACGGCCGTTTCGGGCGCGTTTCTTGGCTGTTCAGGCCGCGGCGACCCTGCCCCGGCAGGCCACAGCGCCCTTGCTCTTGCACCGTTCCGCGTCTAAACGCATCCCGACCAACACCAAGGACGCCAGATGCCCGTTCTCGTGATGAAATTCGGCGGCACATCCGTCGCCAATATCGACCGTATCCGCCGCGCCGCGAAACGCGTGGGCGTCGAGGTGTCAAAGGGCTATGACGTGATCGTCATCGTCTCGGCCATGGCGGGGCGCACCAACGAGCTGGTGGGCTGGGTCGACGAGATTTCGACCTTCTATGACGCGCGCGAATACGATGCCGTGGTCTCTTCGGGCGAGAACGTGACCGCCGGGCTCATGGCGCTGACGCTGCAGGAGATGGAGATCCCCGCGCGCAGCTGGCAGGGCTGGCAGGTGCCGCTGCTGACCAACTCATCGCATTCGGCGGCGCGAATCGAGGATATTCCCACGAAGAACATCAATGCCAAATTCGCCGAAGGCATGCGCGTGGCGGTGGTGGCGGGCTTTCAGGGCGTGAGCCCCGAGGGCAGGATCACCACGCTCGGGCGGGGTGGCTCCGACACGACCGCGGTGGCCTTCGCGGCCGCCTTCGAGGCCGAGCGCTGCGACATCTACACCGACGTGGACGGGGTTTACACCACCGACCCGCGGATCACCGAGAAGGCCCGAAAGCTCGACAAGATCGCCTTCGAGGAGATGCTCGAGCTTGCGTCGCTCGGCGCCAAGGTGCTGCAGACCCGCTCGGTAGAGCTTGCGATGCGTTACAATGTGAAGCTGCGGGTGCTCTCGAGCTTCGAGGAACAATCGGACGAGGCGGGCACGCTGGTTTGTGCCGAGGAGGAAATCATGGAATCGAATGTCGTGAACGGTATCGCCTATTCGCGCGACGAGGCGAAGATGACGCTTGTTTCGGTCGCCGACCGCCCCGGCATCGCGGCGGCCATTTTCGGGCCGCTCTCTGAGGCCGGCGTGAACGTGGACATGATCATCCAGAACATCTCGGAGGAGGGCCGGACCGACATGACCTTCTCCTGCCCCACCGCGCAGGTGACGCGCGCCGAGAAGGCTTTGAAGGCCGCCAAGGAGGCCGGCGAGGTCAACTATCACGACCTGATCGCCGATACCGACGTGGCCAAGATCTCGGCGGTGGGAATCGGGATGCGCAGCCAGTCTGGCGTGGCGGCGAAGATGTTCAAGACGCTCTCCAACGAGGGCATCAACATCAAGGTCATCTCCACCTCGGAGATCAAGATCTCGGTTCTGATCGACCGGAAATACATGGAACTGGCGATTCAGGCGCTGCACGACGCCTTCGGGTTGGACAAAGCGGCCTGACATCTTCACGATGGGTTGACGCATCCCGGGGGGCTGCCAGAAGGACGGGCCCGACGCACGCATGAAGGCGACAGAGAAATTCCAGACGGACAGCCGCCAGATGCTGGGCAGGCTGCGCGCGGTGATGGCCGAGGACTCGGCGGGCCAGCAGAGGCTCGACCGGATCACGCGCCTTATTGCCGAGGAGATGCGCACCGAGGTCTGCTCGATCTACCTGTTCCGCGACGAGGAGACGCTGGAGCTTTGCGCCACCGAGGGCCTGAAGCAGGAGGCGGTGCACGAAACCCGGATGCGGCTGGGCGAGGGGCTCGTGGGCCGCGTGGCCAAGCGCGGCATCATCATCAACACCGATAACGCGCCGGGCACAAAGGGCTTCCGCTACATGCCCGAGACGGGCGAGGACGCCTATACCTCGATGCTGGGCGTGCCGATCCAGCGGCTGGGCGAGACGCTTGGCGTGCTCGTGGTGCAATCGAAGGAGGCACGGCTCTACTCCGAAGAGGAGGTTTACGGCGTCGAGGTCGTGGCGATGGTGATTGCCGAGATGGCCGAGCTTGGCGCCTTCGTGGGCGAGGGCGCGGCGATGAAGGCGCGCCACCAGCAGGCGGTACTCTTCAACGGGGCCACCGGGCAGGAAGGCACGGCGCAGGGCCATGTCTGGCTGCACGAGCCGCGCGTGGTGGTCACCAACCCCATCGCCGAGGATCCGCAGAAGGAACTTGAGCGCCTTCACGCGGCGGTCGAAGAGCTGCGCGTGGGCGTCGACCGGATGCTCTCCAACGCCGGCAGCGGCGATACCGAGCAGCTCAAGGTGCTCGAGGCCTACCGGATGTTCGCCAATTCCAAGGGCTGGATGCGGCGCATGGAGGAGGATATCTCGCTGGGCCTCTCGGCGGAGGCCGCGGTGGAAAAGGAGCAATCCACCGCGCGGGCCCGCATGACGCAGGTGTCGGACCCTTACCTGCGCGAGCGGCTGCACGATCTCGACGATCTTTCGAACCGCCTGCTGCGGATTCTCACCGGGCAGGGCAAGGTGACGGGCGCGGAAATGCCGGCCGACCCGATCCTGATCGCGCGCAACATCGGCCCGGCCGAGCTGCTCGATTACGGCCGCGCGCTGAAGGGCATCGTGCTGGAGGAGGGCTCGGTGGGCAGCCATGCCGCGATCGTGGCGCGCGCGCTGGCCATTCCGCTCGTCATCCATGCCGAGCGCATCACCACCGAGGCGCTCAACGGCGACCCGATCCTCGTGGATGGCGATCAGGGCGTGGCGCATCTGCGGCCCGACGAGACCGTGGTCAACGCCTTCCGCGACAAGATGGCGATGCAGGCCAAGGCGCAGGAGCGCTATGCCTCGATCCGTGACCTGCCGGCGGAGACGGTCTGCGGCGAGCAGGTGAACCTGCTGATGAACGCGGGCCTGATGGCCGATCTGCCCTCGCTGCAGGGCTCCGGCGCCGAGGGCGTGGGCCTCTTCCGCACCGAGCTGCAGTTTCTCATCCGCAACCACATGCCCAAGCGCGCCGAGCTTTCGGAGCTCTACGCGCGGGTGATGGATGCCGCCCACGGCAAGCGCGTGGTCTTCCGCACGCTCGATATCGGCTCCGACAAGGTGCTGCCCTACATGACGGCCGCCGAAGAGCCCAACCCTGCGCTCGGCTGGCGCGCGGTGCGGGTGGCGCTCGACAAGCCCGGCGTGATGCGGATGCAGCTGCAGGCGCTGATCCGCGGGGCCAAGGGCCGCCCGCTGACGGTGATGTTTCCCTTCGTGGCGCAGCGCGAGGAATATACGCAGGCCTGTGCCGAGATGGACAAGGCGATGGAACGCGAGCGCGTGCTGGGCCACCCGCTGCCCGAAACGCTGGAAGTGGGCGCCATGCTCGAGACCCCCTCGCTCGCCTTCGCGCCCGACAGTTTCTACCGCGAGGTGGATTTCCTCTCGGTGGGGGGCAATGACCTCAAGCAGTTCTTCTTCGCCGCCGACCGCGAGAACGAGCTCGTGCGCCGCCGCTACGACACGCTCAACGTGAGCTTCCTCACCTTCCTCGAAAACATCGTCACGCGCTGCAAGGGGCTCGAGACGCCGCTCAGCTTCTGCGGCGAGGATGCGGGCCGCCCGGTGGAGGCTGCCTGCCTCGCCGCGATCGGTTTCCGCACGCTCTCGATGCGGCCGGCCTCCATCGGGCCGGTCAAATCCATCCTGCGCCGCACCGATCTTTCGGAGCTGCGCGCCGTGATCCACAAGGCGCGCGAGGACGGGCTGCAATCGGTGCGCCCGCCGGTGATGGAGTATCTGCGCGGCAAGCTCTGAGGACCCGCTCTGTGGATAACTCCCGCCAACCGCGGCGGAATTGCCACTAGTCCCTTGATTCACAAGCCATTCTCTAGCGTCCCCTTTGTGGATAACTCTCCGCGCGTGTAAGCTGGAAAGAAAAACACCGAGGCGGGCAGATGGAGCAGGTAACATGCACTCCCTGAGTGAGCGGCTATCGCCGTGGGGCTGGTTTTCGGGCGGGGCGGCGGCGCGTGGGCCGCGTCTGGCCAAGGCCGATCATCCGGCCTTCGAGGCGGATACCGCCGAGCGTGGCGCGCTTTCGGCGCTGAGCCGGCCCGAGCGGGTGCGGCGGGCCTTCGAGGAGATCCCGATGAGCGCGCGCGAGGCTGCGGCCGTGGCGGCGCTGCTCGACGCGCCCGGCGCCACCGCGCTGGAGCTGAGCCGGTATTGCGGCTGGATGGACACGGGTTGGCGCACGCAGATGCTTCTGCTCTGCCAGCGGCGGCGGCGCTATTTCTGGCCGGGCGGCATGGCAGCGGGAGCCACCAACGGGGCGATCCTGAATGCGCTCACCGAGTACAACTCGGATGCGCTCTCCTTCCGCCCGCGAGGTGAGCTTACCGCCATCCTGCGGCAGGCGGTGGCGGCGGCCTGAGCCGCGCCCCTGCCCACATCCGGCGGGCTACATCCGCCTCACGGGCGGGCCTTCGATCAGCGCGCGGAAGCGCTCCACCACCTCGTCATGCGGCAGGTCGGCCTCGATCGCGAGGCGGCGCAGGCCGAAATGCACATGCGCCATCTGCTGGTAATAGCTCGTGTAGGCGTAATTCGTGGCCGCCCCGGCCGCCGCGCCCAGAACCGGCACTGTCTGTGCCGCGAGCTTCTGGCCCAGCACGGTGGCGAGCCGGGGCGCGACCCGGGCAATGAGCGCCTGCACGGCGGTGCCGCTCACTGCGATGCGGGTGGAGAGAAAGGCGATATCGGAGCCGTCGTCATGCTCGAGCGGCCCGGCGGAAGCGAAGACCTGGATGCAGTCATATTGCACGCCCGGCTCGGCGGGGTCGAAGCCGTGCTCCACGGCCACGTCCTGAATGGCGCGCAACAGCACCGTGGTGGTCACCGGGAGCTCGGCCAGCGCCGTGGGCAGGCCCCCCATGCCGCCTGCCGCTCCCATCGCTGTGGTGAGCGCCCGGCTCATCCAGCCGGGGCTGTCCTCGACCACCTCGCGCGAGCGATGCGCCGCATCCATCGCGAAGCGCAGCGCGGCATCGGTGCGCTCGGTCAGCCTTGCCCGCATGGCGGGGGGCAGGCGGTCGAGCAGGGTTTCGGCCTGCGCGCCCACGAGGTTGAGTAGCTGAATGCCCACATTGCCCGCCCGCGCATGGCGCGCGGCCAGATCGCCGAGGCGCGTTTCCACCGCATCAGGCGGGATCGGGGCGTCGAGCAGGTCCATCCTTGGGCTCCCGGAAGCTTTGACTAGAGGTTGTGGCGGCAAGCGCCGGTTTCAAGTCGCCCGCGTCACCGGGCCTGTTACCCCATCCCATCCGCCGGGGGCGAGTGCCACGCCCAGCACGCGCTCGGGGTTGGTGGGAGGCGGCATCTCGACACCTTCGAGCTTCTCGAACCCGAAGCGGCCGTAATAGGGCGCATCGCCCACCAGCATGGCGCGCGGCCAGCCCATCTCGCGCGCCTGCGCGAGGCTCTCCAGGATCAGGTAGCCGCCCAGCCCCTCGCCCTGCCGGGTGGGGTGCACCGCTACCGGGCCAAGCAGCAGCGCCCGTTCGGCGCCCACGCAAACCGGCCAGTAGCGGATCGCGCCGCCGATCACCCCGCCCTCGTCGCGCGCAACGAGGCAGAGCGCGGCCACCGGCGCCACGCCGTCGCGCAGCCGGTAGGAAGAGAGCGCCTCGCGGCCCGGCGCGAAGCAGAGGTCGTAGAGCGCCTCGACCTCCCACCAGTCTTCCCCGGTTTCCTGTTTGAGCTCGAACACGCGAAAATCCCGTCAGAAATCGGCTGGAAAAGCGCCTAGCACGGCGCTAGGACAGGCACAAACCCGCAATTTCACGACGCTTTTGCCGGGTGACAGTTACATCCGCGCCGCCTTGGATGGCGCAAACCCGGCAAACGAGCTTTAGGAGCACCCGCACCGCATGTTCTACAAACCCGAAGACGGCCACGGCCTGCCGCACAACCCGTTCAACGCCATCGTCACGCCCCGGCCGATCGGCTGGATCTCCACGCGCGGCAGCGACGGCTCGGAAAATCTCGCGCCCTATTCCTTCTTCAACGCCGTGGCCTATGTGCCGCCGCAGGTGATGTTCGCCTCGACCTCGGCCAAGCCCGACCGCCCCGGCACCAAGGACAGTGTGGCCAATATCCGCGAGACCGAGGTGTTCTGCGTCAACATCGTGGAATATGCCGCCCGCGACGTGATGAACCAGACATCGGGGCCGTGGGACAAGGACGTAGACGAGTTCGACCATGCCGGCGTGCCCCGCGCCGCCTGCGAGACGATCGCCTGTTCCCGGGTGGCCAATGCGCCGGCCTCGCTCGAATGCAGGCTCACGCAGATCGTGCAACTGCCCGGCGAGGCGAATTTCGTGGTCTTCGGCGAGGTGACGGGCGTGCACATGCGCGACGACTGCCTCGTCGACGGCATCTTCGACGTGACCCGCTTCAACCCGCTCACACGGCTGGGCTACCGCGACTACTCGGTGATCCGGGAGGTGTTCAGCCTCGCCCGCCCGGGTGAGTGAACGCCACCGGCGGCGCGCCGATCTGCCCAAGGCTCGGGGTGTAGAGCCGGTGCGCCTTGCGCCCGCCCTCCTTGGCCGCATAGAGCGCGGTATCGGCCTCGCGCATCACGCCCTCGATATCGGCGGCGCGCCCCGGCGGGCAGATGCCCGAGCCGATGCTCGCCGAGATGCGAAGCTGCTCGGCGCCGTGTGAGATGGGGTTTTCGAGCGTGTCGATCAGGCGGTAGGCGGTGGCATCCACCTGCACCCGGGTCGGTCATCCCCGGCAGGATGATCAGGAACTCGTCTCCGCCCACGCGGATCACCACATCCTGCCCGCGCAGCGCCGCCACGAGGCGCCGCGCCGCCACCTGCAGCACGTGATCGCCCGCCGCATGGCCGAACCTGTCATTCACCTGCTTGAAGAAATCGAGATCGAGATGCATCAGCGAGAAGCCGCGCTCCTGCGCGGTGATCTCCTCGAGCACCCGTTCCATCGCGCGGCGGTTGCCGAGGCCGGTGAGCATATCCGTGGTGGCGCGCACCTCGGCATCGAGCCGGGCGCCGTTGAGCCGGCTGTTGAGGCGACGCAGCTCGTCCATCACCGCCGATTGCGCCTCGACGAGATAGAGCATCTCCACCGCGAGGTCCGTCACGGCGAAATCGGCGCCCGTCAGCGCGAAATCGCGCACCGCGTCGACGATGGATATGCCGAAGGAGAGGTTGAGCACCGCCCCCGACCTGCCCGGGCCGGCGGGGGTGGCGCCCCTCTCCGGCAACGCATCGGGAAGCGCATCGGGCAGGGGCACGATCACCCCCTTGAGCTCGGTGCGGGGCGGGTCGCGCAGGGCGAAATGCAGCCGCGCCCCGGCATGGGCCAGAAGCGCGGGCAGGTCCGGTGCGCCGTGCGGGCGCAGCGGGGTGAGCAGATCCAGCAGGGGTGTGCCCTCGAGCGGCCGGCCCTGCGGGGCGAGCCTCGCCAAGGCGGGTCCCGCATGGCGGATCAGCCCACCCGGCGTGAGGATCGCGTGCATCGGGCAGAACACGTCGAGCAGGGGGGCGAGCCCGGTGCCGGGAGAGTGCCGCACCGCCGCCGTCATGCCGGCCTTTCAGACAGGCTGAAATCGCGCGCGGTGGCGAAGCGCGGCTCGAGCAGCGTGACCTCGATCAGCTCTTCGGCGTCGGTGCCGCCATGATGCTCGAGAAATACCAGCGCGCCGTAATCGTCGGCCATGGCGCGCAGGAGGCCCAGCATGACATGGCCATAGCGGTGGGGCGCTTGCGCCGGCGAGGCCACGCGCAGGAAGAACCTGTCGCCGCCCTGTTCGCGCAGGATGAGCTGCGGCACCTGCAACTCGGGAAGCGCGAGGCGGGTGCGGGCGGGCAGATCGTTGAGCGAATGGAGGAATTCCACGAAATCGACGCCGCCGAAGCGCAGCAGCCTTCGCACCGGGCGCATTCGTGGCGAGGCCACGAGAAAGGTGCCGATATCCTCGAGCACCTCTTCCTGCGACTTGCCCAGGGCCATCGCCAGCCCGCAAATCACCCGCCGCGTGGCCTGAGAATCGTAATCGAGCAGCGCATCGAACGATGCGCCGCCCACGCCCGACCGCCGCAGAACGGCCTGCCAGAACGGATCGCCATATGTGCCGCGCACGAACCCCTCGATCGCGCGGTTGACCAGAGCCTGCATCAGACGCCTCCGACCCCCGGCCAGACTTTGGCAGCCAGAGCTTAAGGAGGCGTCAATACTTCAATTTCTTCGCAGTTTCCCGGGCGCAGCCCCCGCTCAGAAATCGGTGGGCGCGCCGCCCTCGCGCTTGCGGCGCTCCACGAAGCTCGCCAGTTCCTCGCGGATCGCGTCGTCCATCGGGGGCTCTTCGAAGCTCGCCAGAATATCCTGGTAGACCTGGTGCGCGCGCTGCGGGGTCCAGACGCCGCCCGCCGCCTCCCATGCCTCGAAGTTGCGCCAGTCGCTCAGGAACGGCTGGTAGAACGCCGTGGTGTAGCGGTCCTGCGTATGCTGGATGCCGAAGAAATGGCCCTGGTTGCCCACTTCCCTGATCGCGTCGAGGGCGATCTCGTCGGGGCCTGTCTGAATGATCATCGGGTCCATGTAGCGCTGGATGTGCTGCAGGATCTCGCAATCCATCACGAATTTCTCCGGGCTTGCGATGAGCCCGCCCTCGAGCCAGCCCGCCGCGTGATACACCATGTTGGCCCCCGCCTGCACCGCCGACCAGAGGCTGTTGGAGGTTTCCCACATCGCCTGCCCGTCGGGCACGTTGGCGGCACAGACGCCCGAGGCGCGCATCGGCAGCTTGTAGAACCGCGCGAGCTGGCCGGTCATCTGCGTGGCGCGCATGTATTCGGGCGTGCCGAAGGCGGGCGCGCCCGATTTCATGTCGACATTGGAGGTGAAGGTGCCGATGGCGCAGGCCGCACCAGGCCGGATGATCTGCGCCAGAACCACCGCGCAGAGCCCCTCGGCCAGCGATTGCGCCACGGCGCCCGACATGGTCACCGGCGCCATTGCACCCGCCAGCGTGAAGGGTGTCACCACCAGCCCCTGGTTGCGGCGGGCCAGCCGCATCCAGCCGTCGAGCATCGGGTAGTCGTGCTTGAGGGGCGAGGTGGAGTTGATGTTGGAATACATCCTGGGCGTGGCCTCGAACTCCTCGTCCGTGAGCCCGCCGGCGATGCGGACCATCTCCATCACGTCCTCCACCCGTTCCTTGCCGAGGCAATAGGCGTGGGCGACCTTGTCGGTCATGGTGAGCTTGTCGTAGAGCACGTCGAGATGGCGCACCGAGGGGTGGATGTCCTGCGGTTCCACCGGGTAGCCGCCCACGAAGTGGATGCAGTTGAAATACTGGCTGAGCCTGAGCAGGTTGGCGCACATCTCGCGCGTGCCGGTTACCTTGCGGCCGAGCATCATGTCCCAGTAGCTGGGCGGCGAGGAGACGTTGCCGAAGTTCAGGTGATTGCCGCCGATGGTGAGCCTGCGTTCGGGGTTGCGGGGCGTGATCGTCCATTGCTCGGGCGCCTTGGCGATCATCTCCATCACGAAATCGCGGCCCATGCGCACGTTCTCGCCGTTGATGTCGCAGCCGCCGGAGCCGCGCAGAACCTCCACCGCCTCGGGGTTGAGAAACTCGATGCCGATCTCCTCGAGAATGCGCATCGCGCCCTCGTGGATGGCCTGCACCCCCTCTTCGCCGAGCGGTTCGGTGGGGCGGTCTATGTTGATGGGCGGGTTCCACGGCATCTGTTCGATGACCGCCGTGCCCCGCCGCGAGGCATTGCCTGCCCGCCCGCCTGTGCGTTTCCTGCGCTTGGTATCGGTAACCATGTGATCGAGTCCCTGGGTTGGTTCGCTCTTCAGCAAACACCCAGTGCAGGCGCCAGTAATGCCAATTTCCGACAAAGGGAGTCGTTAACGCTTCATCCGTGCGGCTGTTTTGGGCGGAGCCCCCGGCCGGTATGGAGCAGGTAGAGCGCGAGGCTCCCCACCACCACAGCGCCGCCGAGCGCCATGTTGGCCGTGGGCCGCTCGCCGACCCCGATCCAGACCCAGAGCGGCGCAAGCACCGTTTCGAGCAGCATGAGCAGGCTCACATTGGCCGCCTGCGTATGCCGCGAGGCATGGGAGAGCAGGAAGAAGGAGAGCGGCAGGATCACGGTGCCCGTAAACACCATCGCCAGCGGCTGGCCCTCCAGCATCTGGCCCGGTCCGGTGATGATCGTGCCCGTCACCCCGGCGCAGAGGGCGCCGATGCCGATCACCAGCATGATCGGCATGGCCGGGCAGGCGCGCAGGATCACGAAGTTGAGCGCCAGAACGAAGGCCACGCCAAGCCCGTAGAGCGCGCCGATGAGCGCCTCGGGGTCGAGCGCCAGCCGGTCGCCTTCGCCGCCCAGCACGGCGATGCCGATGCCCAGCATCACCGCCGCGATGGCGGCCCATGTGGCGGGCCGCGTGGGCTCGCCCAGAAAGACCGCGCTCAGGAGCGCCGAGAAGACCGGCACCGCCGCCACGCCGAAGAGCACCACCGCCGCCGGGGCCTGTGCGATGCCGAGGCAGAAGAGCGTGGAATTGGCCCATTGCGCGCCCACCAGCAAGAGCCCCATGCCGCTGCCCAGCAAGGCGAGGTCGGCCGCCCGGCCGCGGCTCAGCAGCGCCCAGCCCAACACCATCACGCTGCCCATCAGAAGCCCGCGCCAGGCCGACATCTGGAAGCCGTGCATCTCCGAGAGCCGCATCATCAGCGCGTCGGGCGTGAGGATGAGCGCGCCCACCGCCGCCACCAGCAGCCCGTAATGGGGTGAACGGCTCATGGCGCGGATATCCTTGCGGGGGTGGGCATTGTCTTCTGCTCTCAGCCTACGAGCCATGCGGGCAGGTGGCCGATGTGGTCGAGCACGACGTCGGCATGGGGGGCAAGCTCGCCGGCTTCCGCGACGCCGGTGAGCACCGCCACGGTCATCATCCCCGCCGCGCGCCCCGCGAAGAGATCATGCGTGCTGTCGCCCACCATCGCCACGCGGGCCGGCGCAAGCCCCCGTGCCTCGGCGAAGGCCAGCAGCGCGCCCGGCCCGGGCTTGGCGCCGTGGCCTGAATCGAACCCGGCGATGAAGTGGAAATGGTCGTGCACCCCCGCCGCGCGAAGCTGCGCCACCGCGGCAAACTCGCTGTCATTGGTGACCACGCCCAGATGCAGCCCGTCGGCAAGAAAGCCCTCGAGCAGCGGCGCGAGCGGCACCGCCGGAGAGAGCGGCGCACGAGCCGATTCCGCCGAGAGAAGCTCTTCGATCTCGCCGAGGCTGCGGCCGGGCAGGGCGGGCGCGAGGCATTGCGCGGCCTCCCTATTGGTGCCGGCGATCACCGGGCTTTCCGGGCGAAACCGCCCCGAGGCCAGATCGAAGGCCATCGCCTCGGCCAGTTCGCGCGTCTTGGCGTCCGAGCCGCCCGCGAGTCCGGCGATGAGCCGGGCCGCCCAGGCGCTCCAGGTGGCATGGAAATCGAAGAGCGTGCCGTCCTTGTCGAAGAGCAGCGCGTCAACCTTTCTGACCGGCGCATTCACCATCTGCGCCTCACGTCCAATGAACCTGCGCACCGCCCGGCAACGCCATCCGCGCTGTCATCGGCGTCTCCGGCCTGATCCCTTCCGCCTCGCAGAAAGCCCGCACCCAGGCGTCATCCATGAGCAGGAAATCGAGCACGGAGCCAAGAAACACAGGGTCTTCGGCACCTGCCTTCAAGTCTTCCGCCGAGGCCCCGGTGGAGCCCAGAAACACCGGCAGCAGTTCGTCGTTCCGCGCCAGCCACGCAAGGCAGCGCAGCGCGATCTCCTCGGCCTTTTCCTGCGACAAGGTCACGGCGGTTAACTCCCGGAAAGGTTTTCTTAACGTATGGCACGGATAGTTCTTGCAGGATAGATCGTTACGCCGCGAAAGGTGCTGTGCGCATGACAGGGAAGATACTGATCGTCGATGCGATGGCGACGAACCGGATCGTGATGAGCGTGAGGCTCGGCAAGGGGTTCTACTCCATCTACCAGGCCAGCAGCGGGCGCGATGCGGTCGGCATGGCCGCGCGGGTTCTGCCGGATCTGGTTCTCATCAGCAGCCAGTTGCAGGATATGGGCCTTGCCGAGCTGCAGGCCGCGCTCAAGGAGGCCGTCGCCGGCGCGCCGCCGGCGCTGGTCGCGCTCCTGCCGCACGGGCTGGTCGAGGCCCGGCTCGAGGCGCTCCGGGCCGGTGTGGCGGCGCTGATCGACAGCTGTTGCGACGATCAGGAGCTGCAGGCGCGGCTGCGCTCGATCCTGCGACAGCGCCATCTGGACAACGATCTCAGGATGCATTCCGAAACCGCCGATGCGCTGGGCTTCGCCGAGGAGCCCGCCGGGTTCGCCGGCCCCGCGCGCATCACCGTGCTGGCCGATACCGCCGCGCGGGCGCAGGAGTTGCAAGAGCGCATCCGGCGGAACTGCCCGCATCGCGTCTCCGGCGGCACGCTGCAGCGGCCCTATAACGTGGATCATCTCACGCCCAAGCCCGACGTGATCGTGCTGCATGTGAGCGATGCGCTGATGCGCGCCGATCTGGGCATCATCTCGGCCCTGCAGATCTCGGCCCGCACCCGCCACACGCGGCTCGTGGTGCTTCTCGAGCCGGCGCTCATGCATCTCGCGGCCACGGTGCTCGACATGGGCGCCAACGATGCGATCAGCGCGCTCTGCGACGACCGCGAGATCGGCTTCCGCCTCGGGCTGCAGGTGCGGCAGAAATCCCTCGGCGACGCGATGCGCGGCAAGCTCGAAACCGGGCTGCGCGCGGCGCTGACTGACCCGCTCACCGGCCTCTACAACCGGCGCTATGCGCTGACCTGCCTCAAGCGGATGGTCGCGGGCGCGCGCGGCGGCTCCGGGGGCGTGGCGGTGATGGTGGCCGATCTCGACCATTTCAAATCGGTGAACGACCGCTACGGCCACGCGGTGGGCGATCAGGTGCTCACCCATGTGGCGCGGCAGATGCGGCAGATGCTGCCGCGCGAGGGCATGATCGCCCGGATCGGCGGCGAGGAGTTCCTGCTTGCCGTTGCCGACACCTCGGCGGAGGAGGCGCGCGCGCTGGCCGATGCGCTCTGCCGCGCGGTGCGCGACACGCCGGTGGAGCTTCCGGGCAAGGGCCAGACCCTGAACATGACGGTGAGCATCGGCGTGACGCTCGTCTGTCCCAAGCCCGATGCGGAGTGGCCCTCGGTCGAAACCCTGATCGGCGAGGCCGACCGGGCGCTCTACGATTCCAAATCCGGCGGGCGCGACACGGTTACCTTCTGCCTGCGCACCGCCGCATGACGGCGCTCAGTCGCGGCGGCTGCGGGCCGTTTCCAGCCGGTCGGCATAGGCCGCGCGCTCGGCATCCGTCATCCCCTCGATCCGGTCGAGCAGCATCCGTTGCCCGGTGGCGAGCCGCTCGTGAAACTGCCCCTGCATCTCGGTGAGCCGCGCCTCCACCGCCGCCCGGTCGAAGGGCACGGCCCGCAGATCGGCCACCAGCGCCTCGAAGCCTTCGGCCCGGGCGCGGCGCGCCGCCTCGTCGCCCAGATAGGCGCGGCGCATCTGACGCGCGATCGCCCTGCGGTCGGCCTCGGAGAGCGCCCGGGTGAGCGGCCCGCCGCTCGTCTCCAGTCGGGGCGGATGCCGGTCGTGCCGCCAGCCGTGGTTCGAGAGGGCCGCGCCGAGCACCGCGCCGAGTATGAGCAGGTTGAGCCCGAGCGAGAGCACGAAAACCACGCGCAGCCAGAGCCGGGGCTTGCCATTGGCTTCCGGCGTGGGAGGAGAAGAGGGGGCGGTCATTGCATCGCTCCTTCCGCATCGGCGAGCGCGAAGCTCGCCTCGAGATCGAGATCGACCAGATAGGTTGCCTCGCCCGCCCCGGCACCGGGCAACAGCGCCGTGGTGAGCGTGCCCACCGGCGCGGCGAGCGGCGCCGGCGGGTTCACCCCGATCCAGATCCCGGCGAGCGTGGCGGTGGCGAGGCCCGAGAGCACCGGCCAACCTCCGATCCAGCCCAGCAGGCGCCGCGCGGGCGGGGTGGCAGGGCGTGCGACGGGGCGTCGTTCATCCGCGCCGGTCGCGGCCTGCTCCCGCGCGGCATCGGCCAGAACGCGGGCCATCAGCGCCTCGGATGGCGCGGCCGCCTCCGGGCGCAGCGCGTCGAAGAACGGCGCGAGCGCGGCCTCTTCTGCCGCCTGCTTCGCCGGGTCTCGCGCCGTCTGCTTGCTCTTGCTGAATGGCTTATCCGTCATCGGTATACCCCAGTTCTGCGCGCCGCCCGGCCAGGTCGGCCGCCAGCGCGCGCTTGCCGCGTGCGAGCAGGCTTTCCACCGCCTCGACGCTCGTTTCCATGATCTCGGCGATCTCCGGATTGCCGAGCTCCTCCATGTGGCGCAGCACCACCGCCTCGCGCTGCCGCGCGGGCAGGCGCATCAGCGCGGCCTTCAGGGCCGTGGCCCGCTCCGCCTCCTGCATCCGCGCGGCGGGGCCGGCATGGCCATCTGCGATCTCCGGGGCCTCCTCGAGCGGCACCGGGCGCGCGCGGCGCAGCCTGTCGATGCAGAGATTGGCCGTGACCCGGTAGAGCCAGGTCGATACCTGCGCCTCGCCCTGCCGCCACGCGGGCGCGATCCGCCAGAGCCGGAGCATCGCCTCCTGCGCCACGTCCTCTGCCTCGGCCCGGCTCCCGAGCAGCCGCTCCGCATGGGCCAGCACGCGCGGCAGAAGCCGCGCCGCGAGCAGGCGCGCGGCCTCCGCGTCGCCGTTGGCGTAGAGCGTGAGAAGCGCCGCGTCGGGCGCGCTATCGGGGTCGTCGAAGGCCATGGTCATCTGGTGCGGCGGTCACTCATCCGTCTGGTCCGGCCGAAGCGCGAGTGTGGCCGGCGCGGCGTCCGACTGCAAGGGCGCGCCGCACCGGCCGGGCTCAGTCGGCCTTCATGCCGTGGCGATGGCCCATGCCGTGGCGCTTGCGCATCTCGGCGAATTCCTCCTTCGAGATCATCCCGTCGCCATCCGCGTCGATGCGCTGGAACATCATGCCGTGCCGCATCTGCCGGGCCGCCTGCATCTCGTCCATGCTGATCGTGCCGCTGTCATCCGTGTCGGCGCGCTCCATCATCATGTCGATGAACCGCGCGCGCCGCTCCGCCTGTGCCTTGCTGGCCTGCGCATCGAGCTCCTCGCGGGTGAGCTGGCCGTCGCCATCGGCATCGGCGGCCTCGAACCGGCCCTGCATGTGGGCCTGCATCTCGGCGGGCGTGATCCGGCCGTCGGCATCGGCATCGAGCTCCTCGAAGCTGTGCCGGGGGCCGTGGCCGCGCGGCATGTCGTCGTCGCCCGACGCCAGCCCCTGAGAAACGGCGCCGGCCAGAATGGCGGCGCTCAGGCTTGCGATGATGGTTGCGTTCTTCATGGGGGGTCTCCTCGTGGAAAGCCGTGATCGAAACATGACAAGCGCGCGCCTCCTGCGTGGCTTGCCCTTCTCCAACGCGGGGGCGCCGTGCTTCCGTCGCGGGCGGGGCAAAAAAATCGCACGCGCCCGGCAGGTTTGCGACATCGCGACGCAAGGACAGCATGTGCCCTTCAAAACCCGCCCGCTTGCGACGATCTTGTGGCCAACATGATTCAAGGCTCCTCCCCCATGCCCGACACACCCGGCCCTGCCAACCACGATGACGAACGCGCGCTCTGGCCCGCGCTGCGCCGAGGCTTTGCCCGCCGCTGCCCCAATTGCGGCTCCGGCCCGCTGATGAAGGGCTATCTCACCGTGCGCGAAACCTGCCCCGTCTGCCGCGAAGAGCTCCGGCACCACCGGGCCGACGATGGCCCGGCCTACCTCACGATTCTCATCGTGGGCCATCTGATGGCGCCGCTGCTGCATATCGGCTTCACCATGTTCCGCCCCGAGCCGCTGGTGCTCTTCACCGTTTTCGCTATTGGCTGCGTCACGCTCTCGCTTTACCTTCTGCCGAGGTTGAAAGGCGCCGTGGTGGGCTTTCAGTGGGCCCGCATGATGCACGGGTTCGGCACCGGCGCCTGATCCGGGCCGGGCCACCGCCCCGATCCGGCAAGGGAGCAGAGGATGAGCCAGGACAAGACCGCCGTGCGCGACGCGGCCACCGTGATCGTGCTGCGCGACAGGATGACATCGCCGAGCGTGCTGATGGGCCAGCGCGGCGAGAAGGCGGTGTTCTTCCCCTCGAAATTCGTCTTCCCCGGCGGCGCGGTCGACCCGTTCGATGCCGAGGCGCCCCTCGTGGAGCCACTCTCGGAGCGGTGCCGCCTGCGCCTGCGCGAAGACAGCGCCGCCGATCTTTCGCATGCGCTGGCGGTGGCCGCGATCCGTGAGCTCTGGGAAGAGACCGGGCTGATGCTCGGCGCGCCCGGGTCATGGCAGGGCGCGCTCCACCCGGATTGGGAGAACTTCGCCGCGTCGGGCCATGTGCCCTCGGCCCGGGGGATGCAGTTCTTCTTCCGGGCGATCACCCCGCCGGGCCGGCCCCGGCGCTTCGATGCGCGCTTCTTCCTCGTCGATGCCCGGGAAATCGCCGGCGATCTCGATGATTTCTCCGCCGCCTCCGAAGAGCTTTCGCACCTGCAATGGGTGCCCCTGCAGGAGGCGCGCGACCTCGATCTGCCCTTCATCACCGAGGTGGTGCTGGCCGAGCTCGCGGCCAATGCCCGCAATGCCGGCCCGGTTCCGGCGGTGCCGTTCTACAAGAACGACGACGAGGCGAGCCTGCTCTACCGGCTCTACGGCGACGTGCCGATGGAGAGCCACGGGAGCTGACTCCCGCGCCGTGGCGCGCCGCCCCTAACCCAGCAGAACCAGCAGGAGGATGCTGGCCGTGAGCAGCCCGATCCCGGCAAGCTCCCGCCGGCTCACGCTTTCCTTGAAGAAGAGCACCGAGGCCATCAGCGAGAAGATCACCTCCACCTGCCCCACGGCAAATACATAGGCCGCGTTCTGCAGGGTGAAGGCGGTGAACCAGCTGATCGAGCCGCCGAGGCTCGCCACGCCCATCCACACCGCGCGGCCCCGCGCCGCCCAGACGCGCGAGAGCTGCCCCGGCTCGCGCCATGCGAGCCACGCGGCCATTCCCAGCGTCTGCGAGAGCGTTACCGCCGAGACGGAAACCGCCGCGCGCAGGAACGCGTCGTCACTGCCCACCTCCAGCGTGGCGCCGCGATAGGTGACGGCCGACACCGCGAAGAGCGCGCCCGACACCAGCCCCAGCCCCGCCGCCCGGTTGACCATGCGCCGCAGCACGCCGCCCTCGAGCCCCGGCGTATCGGAAAGAAAGAGCACGCCCACCAGCCCCACCGTGATCGCCATGAGCCCGGGCAGGCTCACCCTGTCGCCCAACAGCACGAAGCCCACCAGCGCCGTCTGGATCACCTCGGTCTTCTTGAAGGTGATGCCCACCGCGAAGTTGCGATGCGAAAAGAGCGCCACAACGCACCATGTCGCGAGGATCTGCGTGAGCCCGCCGGTGAGCGCATAGGCCCAGAAGCGCGGCCCGAGCGCTGGCAGGGCCGTGCCATGATAGGCGAGATACCCCGCCGCCAGCACGAAGGCGCAGGGCGCGGCGTAGAAGAACCGCGCGAAGGTGGCGCCGCCCGTGGAAAGCGTGCCCATGCTGAGCGATTTCTGCAGCATGAAGCGCAGCGTCTGGAACGCTGCCGCAAGGATGGAAAGGAAGATCCACGCGTCCATGCCTCCGGCCTATGCCGTGAAAGCGGGGCGAAGGCCAGAGCGGCAATGTGACGGGTACAAACCCCGCCGGGCTATTCGGCGGGGGTGCGCGGCGCGCGCTCCTCGCCGCGCCAGAGCGGATGCGGCACCGGGTCTTTCGCGCGCAGGAAATGCCGGCGGAAGATCTCGGCATAGGAGCGGTAGTAATAGCCGTCGTTCCGCGCCAGGTAGACATCGCGGTTTTCCGCGAAGAGGCTCGGCAGGCGATACCATGCCGCCTTGGGGTGCATGTGATGCACAACGTGGAAATTGTTGTTGAGGAAGATCAGCGCGAGCGGCCCGCGATCCTCGATCACCACGGTGCGCCCCGAGGCGCGCTCATGCGCGCGGTGCTCGAGGAAGGTGCGGATCTTGAGGATCGAGAAGGCGCCATAGGCCGCCACCAGGTAGGCCCAGAGCGGCATGGGCGACCAGATCACCCAGGCCAGCACCGGCAGCACGCCCGGAACATGCAGCAGCCATGCCTCGCGCACCGCCCTGTCGCCGGCCCGGGCCGCGCGCCAGTCGCTCCGCAGGAACACGAACATGCCGATCGCCGGCCCGAGAATCATCCGCCCCGCGAGCGTGTTGTTGACCCGCAGAAGCAGCTTGCCCCACACCGGCAGCGTCTCCCACACGGCGGGGTCGAGATAGTTCGATTCCGGGTCGTCATAGGGGTCGGTCAGGAAGCTGTCCTGATGATGCGCCAGATGCAGGTCGCGGAAGCGCCGCCACGGCACGAAGAGACTCAGGCAGAGAAAGGTGGTGGCCTCGTTGAGCACCTCGTTGCGGAAGGGGTGGCCATGCACCGCCTCGTGGGTGAGCGAGGAATGTTGCGCGATGGCGAGGATGGCGAGCAAGATGCCGAGCGGCAGCCAGAGCGCGGCGGCCCATGTGGTGGCGATGGCCCAGAGCGCGTAACAGGCCACCATCAGCGCCACGGTGGGCCACTCGACGCCCGATTCCTTGCGGGGGGTGAGGGCCTGGTCAGACATGGGCGTAGGCCTTTGCGGTCTTGCCCTCGGGGCAGATCCCTTTCCAAGAAGCGGCTTTCACAAGCCAGCGCGCCCGCGTCGTCATCCAGTCCTCCGGTTGTTGGTGTTCACGAAAGTGTTACGCCGGATTCTGTCAGCAGGATATTCCGTATCCGGTTAACATTTTTCCGCAATGGTGATATTAATAAACATATGGAGAAAAAAACCGACAAACGAGATCGCGCGGCTCTCTTCCGCGCGCGGGTGAGCGAGGCGATGCGCGAGCGCGATGTCTCGCAAAGCGCGCTCGCGCGCGCCGTGGGGGTGGATCGTTCCACCATCTCGCAGCTCGTAAAGGGCACTGGCGCGCGCCTGCCCAATGCGCAGGTGGTGGGCGAATGCGCCGCGGCGCTCGGGGTCTCGGCCGATTGGCTTCTGGGCCTCACCGATCGCCCCGAGACGGCGGCCGACATCCTCGCCTCCTCGCTCTCGCTCACCGAGGCGCCCCGCGCGCTGGTCGACGAGCAGATCTTCCGCTGGCACAAGGAGGCGCAGGGCTACAAGATCCGCCATGTGCCCGCCGGCCTGCCCGACATGCTGAAGACCCGCGCAGTGCTCGAATGGGAATACGCCCCGCATCTGGGCCGCTCGATAGATCAGGCCATCGGCGCCTCCGAAGACCGGCTCCGCTGGATGCGGCAAACCCAATCCGATTACGAGATCGCCCTGCCGCTCTTCGAACTCTACGCCTTCGTGCGCGGCGAGGGCTACTATGCCGGCCTGCCCGAAGACGCGCGCCGCGAGCAGACAGCGCATCTGCTGGAGGTTGCCGAGCAGCTCTACCCGCGCCTCCGGCTCTACCTCTTCGATGCGCGCAGGCTCTATTCGGCGCCGGTCACCATCTTCGGGCCGCTGCTGGCGGCGGTCTATATCGGGCAGAACTACATGGTCTTCCGCGATACCGAGCGGGTGCGCGCGCTCACCGGGCATTTCGATCACCTCGTGCGCGAGGCCTATGTTACTGCGCGAGGGCTGCCCGATCACATCCGCAGCCTTACGGCGGGGCTCTAGCGCGAGAGCCCGGGAGCCCGGCGCGGCCTCACCGCCACAGGGCGGCATAGGAGGAGAACGCCCCCTGCAGCTTCGCCAGCGCCCGGTTGCCGGCGCCGCGGCGGGGCAGGGGGCCGTGAATGAGCCGGTGCGCCACCACCTCAACCGGGCAGGGCGCGCCCGTGACCGGGTCGAAGTAGCGCGGATAGTCGATCAGCGCGGCATGCACGAGCCCCTCGAGCGTGGGCCGGGCCACCCGGCGCGCGGGTGTGCGGCCAAGGTCTCGGGTCAGGCCCCACCCGGCATAGAAGGGCGCGCCGGTGGTGGTCACGGGCCGCCCGCGCAAGAGCGCCTCGAACCCCATCGCCGAGGTCATCGTCCAGACTTCCTGCACCTCGTCCAGAAGCAGCGCCGGGTCGCAGCGCGGCAGCACCATGTCGGCGAGCTCCGCCAGCGCCGCCTCGGGCACCGCGCCCGCGCGCAGCCCCGCCTCCACATCCGGGTGCGGCTTGTAGAGGATCACGGCCGAGGGGTTCGCCGCCCGCGCGCGCTCCAGCAGCGCGAGGTTGGTCGCGGTCCTGCCCGCGCCGAGCCGTATCGAGGCGTCGTCCTCCACCTGCCCGGGCACCAGAATCCGGTGGCCCTCGGGCAGCTCGGGCGGCGGGCCGCCGGTGTTGTATTTGCTGAGCCCGCCGCCGGTGAGCGTGGCAATGAGCCTCTCGGCCCGCCGCATCTGGTCGGGGCGCAGCTCGGCCCGCCGCGCGATGAGCCGCTCGAGCCGGCTCTCCCGCGTCGGATCGTAATAGATGCCCGTGTCGTCGCAGACGAGCGACAGGGGCGGCGTGAGCTCCGCGCCGAGGCCCCGCGAGCGCAGAAATCCATCCTCCACCCGCACCGCGCCCTTCGGCGCCGCTTCCGCCTTCGAGGCCCAGACCATCGGCTTGCGGCCCTCGGGCAGCGGCGCGCCATCGGCCATGAAGCGCAGCGCCCGGTGGTGCCCGAAGAAGCCCTGCAGCGGCTTGCGCTTCCACAGCCGCATCCCGTAGGCCGCCCATCCGGCATGATCCTCGCGCCACGCGCGGCTGCGGGCCTCGAG
Source organism: Roseovarius sp. (assembly GCA_040222155.1). Classification (GTDB taxonomy): domain Bacteria; phylum Pseudomonadota; class Alphaproteobacteria; order Rhodobacterales; family Rhodobacteraceae; genus Roseovarius. Next base: position 31,875 of record JAVKDQ010000191.1, on the reverse strand, counting down.
CAGGTCGATCGCCTCCTCGAGCGTGCAGAGCCGGTCGCGGCACGGATCATACCAGACAGGATAGAGAATCATCGCCGCCGCGAAGAGCTGCGCGCGGCTCAACTTGCGCCCCCGGCGCGGCAGCGCGAGCGGGTGGCGGTCCTCCGTCAGGCCCCAGCCTGCGTAAAAGGGCTGGCCGAACACCTGCGGCCGGTGCCCCGCGAGAATGGCCTCGAACCCCATCTGCGAGCTCACCGTGTAAACCGCCACCGCCCCCTCGAGCAGTGCCCAGGGGCTCACCGGCTCGGCGAAGAGAGTGATGCGCCCATCCTCCTCCTCGGAGCCGAAATAGCCCTTCCGGTGGCCCTGCTGCGTCTCCGGGTGGGTCTTGATGAGGATGCGCGCGCCGGGGTTTTCCTCCTGCGCGTAATAGAGCATCTCGCGGAAGCTGTTGCGATCGGCGCGCCCGTGCCTCACGCTGGCATCGCCGCGCGTCTGGTCGATCACCAGCACATAGCCCGGATCGGGGCAGGGCGCGGCGGGGTCGAACCCGGTATACTTGGTGAGATGCGCCTCGCGGAGCCGGGCGATGGCCCCTCGTGCGCGATCCATCAGCGCGGTGTCGTCGAGCGGATGCGTGGCGAGCAGGGTCTCCAGGTCCGAGGGCGCCGAAGGGTCGAAATGCACGCCCGTCCGGTCGATCGCGAGGCCCAGCGGCGGCTCGCCCGCGCGCCCCGGGAAGAGCGAGCGCAAGAAGGCGTCCTCCACCCGGATGAGCCCCGCGCCGGTGGCCGTGGCCACCCGCTCGCCGCGCGCCGCGTAGGGCGAGCGGCCCCAGACCGCCACCAGATCCTCCGCGCCGGGCCGCCCGAGCCGCAGCGGCAGCCCGGCAAGCGCCATGATCCGCCTGAGCCGCGCCTGCCGCAGGAAGCCCGCGTTGAAATAGAAAACCCGCCGGGGCGCGGGCGCACCGGCGGGCTCTGCCTCGAAAGAGGCGTGCATCAGCCGCTGCTGCCGCTCAGCGTATCGACGGCGGTCGAAACCGAACCCACCGCGCCGAGCGTGCCGGTGAGCGCCGAGATCACGCGGCTCCACTGGGCGAAGGGCGCCTCCGTCACGTAGAGCGTATCCTCGTCGCGCACCGCGAAATCGCGCGCCATGAACATGCCGTTCGGGCGGGTCAGGTCGAGCACGTAGACCATGCGCTGCGCGCCCACGAGGTCATTCCGGCCCAGCACCTGGTTGGCGATCTCGGCCGGCTCGTTGCGCAGGATGAACACGCCCGTCGGGTCGGCGGTGCTGGCATTGAGCCCGCCCACCTGCGCGATGGCCTCCACGGCCGAAAGCGTCGGGCTGTCGAAGTTGAGCCGCGCCTGCGCGCCGGTGGCGCCGAGCGCGGTGAAGGCACGGGTGTCTTCCTCCACGAGAATCCGGTCGCCGCCGCGCAGGGCGATGTCGAACTCGGGATGATTGAAGAGATCCTGATACCAGACCTTCGAACGGTGATCGCCGCGCACCACGGTCACCTGCGCCAGCTCCGGCTCGATGATCACACCGCCCGCGGCGGCCAGCATCGACGAGAGCGTGCGCGTGGGCCGCTCGATGGGGTAGACGCCTTGCGCACCCACCGAGCCGGTGATCGAGACGGTGGTGCCGTCACCTGCGAGGCGGCGCACTTCCACCTGCGGGTCAGGCGTCTGCTCGTCGAGCTTGGAGGTGATGAGCCGCCGAATGGCCTCGGGCGAGTTGCCGGCGGCACGGATGCGGCCCGCGTAGGGCACGAAGATGAAGCCCGCGCCATCCACCTGCACCTCTTCGAGCACGGTCTGGTTCATCGCCTCGCCGGCGAGCAGCCCGTCATCGACGTTCTCCCAGATCGTGAGGCCCAGCGTGTCGCCGGGGCGGATGGTGTCGGAGCCGATCATCGCGGCATTCCTGAAATCATCGGTGAAGCCCAGGGCCGGCTGCACGGCGGTGGCGCGCGTCACCCGGTCGTTCACCGAAACGACGAAAGCATCGCCGCTGCGCTGCACGGAGCCTGCGAAGATCTGCTGCTTGTTGGGGCCGACGCGCGGAAGCCCGCACGAGGCGGTCACCGCCACAATGCAGAGCAGGGCGACAGGGCGCGCCCAGCGGAAGGAACGGAATTTCACTGCTCGGTCTCCTCGACCTGTTATTGTTCTGCCTCAGGTTTTTTTCACAACCTAACGGAATCCAGAGGAAAAATCCAGCGCTAGACGCGCGGCGCCTCAGGTGACGGCGCGCAACTGTTGCCTCGGAGCCGCGGTGCCCAGCTTGAGCGCGTCATAGGGGTCGTCCTGGCTCAGCATCAGGTCGACCGCCTGCCGCAGAAGCTGGCGCCGCCCGGAGGCCGAATAGAAGCCGCCCGCGATCTGCGAGGTTTCGAGCAGGTAGCGGCGGTAATCGGCATAGGCGCGCCGGTCGGGCCGCTCGGCCTGCGCGAAGAAATCGCGCAAGGGCCGGGAGGAGACGAATTCGGGCTTGGCATAGACCGCGTCGCCGAAGGTCTTGAGCGGGATGCCGCGCCAGAGCACCTGCTGCGCGGCGGTCGAGTTGACGGTGACGGCGCTGCGCGCCTCGTCGAGCAGCTGTGCGAGCTTGCCGCCGCGCACGAAATGCACCCGGTCGGCGATGCCGTGCTGGCGCGCGAGCCCGCGCAGCACGCGCCGCACCGGCACGCGCCCATCCTCCAGCGGATGCGCCTTGACCACGAGGTGATGATGCCCCGGCGCGCCCTCGGCGAAGCCGCGAATGACGGTTTCCAGAAACTCGCTCATGGTCGAGAAGGGCGAATGCGCCTGGAAGGAGGCGTCATGCTCGAGCTGCAGCAGCGCGAGATGATAGGGAAAGCCCCCGTAGCGCACCCGCGCCGTGGCGATCCGGCGCTCGACGGCCTGCGCGGGCATCAGGAGAAGCCGTTGCAGGTAAAGCATGAATTCCTGCCGCACGCTCAACGACCTGTGCGGGCGGAAGTTGCGATAGCGCCGGTTGAAGAGCAGAACGCAGCCATGATAGGCGGCGCCATAGAAGATATGCTGGCGCATGTCGCCCCAGCTTGCAGGGGGCAGGGCGGTGTCCATGTCGGAGTTCTCGAGCGCGTGGCGCATCTCGTCCACCGTCATCTCCATCAGCCGCGAATTGCCGTTGCTGCCGCCACGCTCGTAGGTCACCCAGTAGGGGCGCATGTAGCCTTCCTCGAAGACATGCACGGTCAGGCCCGCCGCCTTCGCGATCTCCACCGCCTGCGCATGGATCGGGCGCACGTCGCCGTAAAGCACGAGATCGGTCACACCCTTCTCGGCCACGATTTCTCGAAAGCGCTCGGGCCAGCACGCGGCCTCCTCCAGAAAGGGAATGTAGCTGCGCCTGTCGCGCCAGAAGAAGCCGTCGCCCGCGTTGAACCCCACGCGCCACGCCTCGGCGCCGGTGCGGCGGATCATCCGCGCCAGTTTCTCGAAGAAGGGCCCATGCGGCCCCTGCAGAAAAAGGAAGACGCGTTTCTCGCCTGCAAGCATCCTGTCGCCTCGTACCGCACCAACTAGCAATGTGACATTAATAGATCATGACTTGGGCAAAAATGTGGCATCGCCCGCAAGGCGCCGGTCAGGGCCCCCGCGCGCTCTCTTGCGTCGTGGCCCACGGAGCGCTAGGGCAGGGCGCTAGGGCAAAGCGCGGAAAAGGAGTTGGCCCATGTTCACTGGCATCATCACCGATATCGGCGAAGTCCTCGAAACCGAGCAGCGCGGCGACCTGCGTGCGCGCATCGGCACGCGTTACGACATGGCGCGCGTCGACATGGGCGCCTCCATCGCCTGCGACGGCGTCTGCCTCACCGTGGTGGGCAAGGGCGCAGGCTGGTTCGATGTCGATATCTCCGCCGAAACCGTCTCGAAGACCAACCTCGCCACGTGGGAGCCGGGCAAGCGGGTGAACCTCGAGCGCGCGCTCAAGGTGGGCGACGAGCTCGGTGGCCATATCGTCTCGGGCCATGTCGACGGGCTGGCCGAGGTAATCTCGGTAACCGACGAGGGCGACAGCACCCGTGTGCGCCTGCGCGCTCCCGCCGAGCTGGCCCGTTTCATCGCGCCGAAAGGCTCGGTGGCGCTCAACGGCACCTCGCTTACCGTCAACGAGGTCGAGGGCGAGGTCTTCGGCATCAACTTCATCCCCCACACCAAGCAGGCTACCACCTGGGGCAGCGTGGCCGTAGGCGACCGGATCAATCTCGAGATCGACACGCTGGCGCGCTACGTGGCGCGGCTTCAGGAGATGATGGCGCAGTAGCGAAAAGAGTCTTCATGCCTCCGGCGGCGGTATTTCACACAAGAAGAAACCGGGCGCCCGCCCCTCGCTTCTTCTTGTTCCAAATACTTCGGCTCAACCTGCGCCACATGCGCGGGGCTCAGCCGTTGGGCACCAGCCGCAGAAGCCGCCCCGACACCCACCACATCACGAGCACCAGCAGGATCGAGACATAGCCGTCGATGGCGTAATGCCAGCCGAGCTGCACGGAGCCCACGAGGATGAGCGCGAGAAAGCCCGTCATCGCCCAGCCGAAGACGCGCGACACCGAGAAGGCGTAGAGCGTCATGGTCATGGTCGAGGCCACGTGCATCGAGGGCATGGCGGAGATGCCCTTGATGTCGCCGCCCTCGCCGAGATAGCCGGCGAGCAGCATGTCCTGCACGTTGAGCGCCCAGACGGGGCTGATCTCGTTGAAGGCGCGAAGCTGGTCCATCAGCGGCACGAAATCCGCCCCGTAACCGAAGGCCTCGTAATAGACCGGCCCCACCGAGGAGAAGATCGTGGCGAGGATGTTGCCGCCGATCACCCAGGTGAGCAGGTCGGTCACGAGGTAGCGGCGGTGCTTCTCGTGGCGGGTGAGGTTGAAGCAGGCCACGAAGATCAGGAAATAGGCCAGCATCAGCCACAGGTGGTAGCCCGCGTTGATGATGGTGGTCACCAGCGGCGTGCCGGTGAGCGGGAAGAGCAGCCGCCACGGGTCGACCCCGCCATGCAGCATCCTGTCGAGCGCGGCGAAGGCGGGATCCCACGAGAACGGGTGGATCACCGGGATGAGGTCTTTCGCCACCGAGAAGGAGGAGGCGAAGAGGCACATCGCCACGAAGGCGAAGATGCCGGTGAACATGCGGTCGCGGTCGGTGACGATGCCGCGCAGATCGGCGGCGAACCATGCGAGCGGGCGTTCGGGCCGCAGCCACAGCATCACCCAGCCGAAGCGCCAGAGCGTGAGCAGGATGATGAAGAGCGGCACCTGCAGCTTCAGGAGCGCCACGAGCGTGTCGACCGTGCCCGAGCTGAACGGTTTGCCGAGCATCAGGCAGGTGGCGTAGACCGCGCAGAAATGCAGCCCGACCAGCCCCAGAAGCAGCCGGTTGCGCCAGAGCGCCGGCCCCATGGCGGAGCCGCGCGCAGGCGGTGCGGCGGCGGCTGTCGCGGCGAAATCGGATTGCATGGTCATGGCTGCCCTCTCTGCCTGTCCATCTGCGATGCCGCCGGGATAGAGGGCGAAATGGGCCAGCGACGGGCCGGATTGGGCCGATTTCTGGGCTTTTTCAGCCCCGGGGCGCAGCCAGCCCCCGAAAAAGGGGGCGCAGGATCAGTCGGGCGGCACGGCGGCGCGGTAGAGATGCCACGTGGCATGGCCCAGAACCGGCAGCACCACGATCAGCCCGATGAAGAGCGGGATCGTGCCAGCCAGCATCAGCGCCGCCACCATCAGCCCCCAGAGCGCCACCGCCCCCGGGCTCTGGCGCGCCACCTGCAGCGAGGTGGCCACCGCCACCGGCAGGCCCGCGCGCCGGTCGACAAGCATGGGCAGCGAGATCAGGCTGATGACCAGCACCAGCCCCGCGAAGACGAGGCCCACCCCCATGCCGACTCCGATCATCGCCCAGCCGGCGGGCCTGGTGAAGACATCCCTCAGAAAGCCCGTCACCGAGGCCGGCGGCTCCGGCCCGAGCGTCGCGGCATGGATCATCATCGCCGCCCCCATCCAGAGCAGGAAGATCACGAGCAGATAGAGCGCCATCACCAGCACCGGCCCGGTGTTCTGCGCGCGCAGCACCGAGAAGGCGGCCCCCCAGCCGACGGTTTCTTCGGTCTCCGCGCGCCGGCTCATCTCGTAGAGCCCGATCGCGGCAACCGGCCCGAGCAGCAGGAAGCCCGCCGCGAGCGGAAAGACCATCGGCAGGAGCGCCCTGTCGAAGGCCATGAAGGCGAGGGTGATGCCGATGGCCGGGTAGATCAGCACGAGGAAGATCACGTCGGAGCGGAAGCGGGTGAAATCCGCGATGCCCTTCTTCAGGGCGGCGGAGATGTCGTCCGTCGTGATCGGGTTGGTGCGCGGCGGCGCCGTCAACGCGCCGCCGAGGGCCTCCGTCGCATCGCCCACCGCGTGGGACGTGCCCGAGATGCCCTGCGCGAGCCATGTGAGCGGATTTCCGATTGTCTTGACCATAGGAGACCTCCCGTGTTGCTGACCGGGGGTCTCGGAGTGCCTGCGCCCCCGGGGGCACGGCAGGGCGGGCGCGAAGGGGGCCGCCCTGTCGCCTGTGGGTCAGTCTACCTGAAAATGGCGGAAAGTCACGCCTCCGCTCGGGCAGCGCGGGCCGGCAGAGGCGCGGCTAGTCCTGATCGGCCAGCCCGGCGCCCGCCCCGGCGAGGCGCCTTTCGGCGGTTTCGGGCGCATAGGTGCGCGCCGCGAAGGCCTGCAGGATGCGCGCCGCCGCCGGCCCGATCTCGGCGCGGGTCGCGCCGGCCAGGGCGGGCGAACCGGGCCCTGAGGCGGCCCCTGAGGCGGCCTCGGGGTCATCGCCGAGCGCCGCCTTCGCGGCATGACGGGCGCGCAGGGCCGCGCCGCCCTCGGCCTCGATGAGCGCGCCACCCGGGCCGAAGCGCAGCCGCGCCCCCGGCCATGAGAGCGCCGAGGGCGTGGCCCGCGCCTCTGCCGCCCAGGCCGCGAAGGGCGCGAGCAGCAGCGGCTGCGCCACCGGGCCGAGCGCGAGCGCCGGGCCGATGCTTCCGGCCGCGTCGCAAAGGGCCGTGCCCGTGGCGATGGGGCAGAGCCGTGGCCCCCGCGCGCGCCACCGCCCGCCGCCCGCATTGCTCTCGGGGCGCAGATCGGCCCAATCCCGCCCCTCGGCCCATGCCAGCAGGTCTGCCAGGCTCTCGCCGCCCGGCAAGCCCGCCGCGCAGAGCCAGCGCGCCGCGCACCCCGCCTCCTCGGCCATGCCCCACGACATGCCCGCGCCGCGCGCCGCCTTGCGCGCCAGCGCCTCCAGCTCTCCCAGCGACCACGTCATGCCAGCGTCTCCGGCAGGGGCGGAAACATCCAGTCATCCGCCGCCGCATGGGCCAGCTCGGCCGGGTAGGGGGCGTTCTGATACATGTTGATCCGCAGCCAGCGGTCGGAGCGGGGGTCGAAATGGCAGGCCCCGAAGAAGCTGAGCTTCATCCGCAGCATGTCGATGGGCAGCATCCGCGCGTCGATCGTGTTGTCGCGGATCTCCGCATAGGGCAGGCGCGCGGCAAGCTGGGCGCGGCGGGCGATATGGCGGTGTTCGGGATGGCGCAGCAGGAAGGCCGCCACCGTCTCCTCCGGTGGCGCCTCGCTGAGGGCGGCATGCAGCAGCGCCGCGTCGCGCCCCGGGCAGAGCGGTTGCTCGTAGGGTTCGAGCCCGTCTTCCGCCCGCTCGCCCAGCCGGGGCTCGAGCTTGGCCTCGGACACATACCAGAGCCGCGCGCTGCGTTCCGGCGCGCTCCAGTCGAGCGCCAGCGCCCATCCGTAGACATCCTCGACGATGCCGCGCAGCTCGCCAAGGCGCATCGCGCCCTCCACGCGCCCCTGCGCGGCCTCATCCGCCGCCATTCGCCCGCCAAGCTCGTCGACCAGCGCGCCATGCGGCTCGATCATCAGCGAGACGAGCATCTCCTGCCCCTCGAGCGAGAGCGCGCCCTCGGCCCAGAGCCAGAGCGCGTTCCACGGGCAGGGGCCGGCAAGGCCCTCCGTGGCGAGGCGGGCGGCGATGGCCTCGAGATCCGTGCGCAGCCCGCGCAGCCTGTCGGCCTGCACCGGATGGTCGGTGCGCCATGTCTCGACGAGAAGCTGCGCGCGCTCCACGAGCGTTCGCAGGGCCTCCACGTCGGCGCTTGTGGCCGAGGGCGCGGCGCGCACGCGCCGCAGCGCCTCCTCGCGCGCCGAGATCCACGCGTTGAGCAGCGCCGGATGGTTGACGAGAAAGGGCGCCATGCCGAGCCCGGTGGAATTGCCGATGCCGAGCATCCGCCGCAGCACCGGGTCGAGCCGGCTGGCGGTGTCGGGCGCGCGCAGCCGCGCCATGTGCTCCACCAGATCAGCCACGAAGGCGCGGGTGAGATAGACAGAGAGCATCTCCACCTGGAAGGGCGAGGCCAGCTCGGGCCGGTGGGCGATGGTATCTCGATCCGCCGCGCCGAACTTGCCCGAGCCGTAAACGGCGGTGGTGCGCATCAGGTAGCCCACCTCCCTGAGCCGCGCGCTTGCGGGCTGGCGGCCCCCGGCGAGCCGCTCCACCACGTAATCCCACACCCGCGTCGAACGGTTGGCGCGGGAGAGCGAGAGCTCGCGCTCGGTCAGCCGGCCTGCCTCCTGTCGGGGCACGTGCTCCCTGAGCCGCGCGATATCCGCCGCATCCGGCACGCCGTTGAAAAGGGTGAAAGTGGCGTCCCACGCCGTTGCGATCACCCTGTCCGAGCGCATCTCGGGCGGCAGATCGTGGGCGAAGGCCACCAGCGTGTAGCTGCGCTCGGGCCCGTGGGCGCAATAGAGCGCATGGCCCTCGCCCTTCGCGTCGATCTCGAAGACGGGCACCTCGAAGCGCCAGCGTTCCGCCTTGAGCCGCCTCAGGAGCTGGCGCATGAACGACAGCCGCGACTGGTGAAAGGCGCCCATCCGCGCAAGGCGCATCACCTCCTCGGGAGGGCGTAGCGGAATGTCCGGCGCGCCCATCCGCTCAGCCCCCGCCCGGCCCGAAATTCTCATCGAAGAAGCGCAGCCAGTTCTCGCCCATCAGCCCCGCCACCTCCTGCGGGCTGAAGCCCACCGCGCGCAGCCCCTCCGCGAGGCCCGGAAAATCGCGGTTGTCGCGAAACCACTCCGGCTGCGGCGGGAAGCCGGGCGCGCTCGCCGAGCCCTCGCCATAATCCATCTCCTTAGTCCAGCGGCCCACCCGCATCCATTCCACCACGCTGTCGGGCTGATCCTGGCAGAGATCGGAGCCGATGCCGAAATGCTCCGCGCCGAACAGCTCCGCCGCGCGGGCCACCATGCCGCAGAAACTTTCCAGCGTGCAGCCGGATTTTTCCTTGAGGTGATGCGGGTAGAGCGAGAAGCCCATCATCCCGCCATTCTCCACCACCGCGCGCACCACGTCATCGCGCTTGTTGCGCAGAGCGGGCTGCCAGCCGTGCAGGTTGGCATGGGTGATGGCGATGGGCCGCTCGGAGATCTCCGCCGCCTCGATGGTCGAGCGGTCGGCCGAATGCGACATGTCCACCACCAGCCCCACCCGGTTCATCTCGCGGATCACCTGCCGGCCCATCCGCGTGATGCCCGCATCGGTCTCCTCGTAGCAGCCCGTGGCGAGCAGAGACTGGTTGTTGTAGCTGAGCTGCATGAAGCGCGCGCCGAGCGTATGCGCGATCTCGACAAGGCCGATGTCGTCCTCGATGGGCGCGGGCGTCTGGAACCCGAAGAAGATGGCCGTGCGCCCTTCGGCGCGGGCGCGGCGCACATCCGCGCCGGTGCGCCCCTGGAAGATCAGCTCCGGAAAGCGCTCGAACCACCGGTTCCATGCCTCGATATTCAGCACCGTCTCGCGGAAGTTCTCGTGATAGGCGATGGTCACATGCACCGCGTCGAGCCCGCCCTCCCGCATCTGGCGGAAGATCTTCTCCGACCAGTTGCAATATTGAAGGCAGTCGATCCTGTGGCTCATGGCGCGGCGCTCTCGCTCTTGGTCCCTCCCGATTTCTGCACGTTCCGGCCCCACGCGTCCAGCTTTCGCCCGGGTTTCTTCGAAACCGCGCAGCTTTTGCTTGTGCGGTCCGGGGCAAGCTGGCAATCTGAAAGTCCTTGGTGCCGCGCCGGCCTGAAAGGTCGGGGCGGATAATTGGGAAGCCGGTGCGAATCCGGCGCTGCCCCCGCAACGGTAAGATCGGGGGATGAGGGCACATAGCCACTGGAGCACGATCACTCCGGGAAGGCGCTTTCATCCTTACCCGCAAGCCCGGAAACCAGCCTTGGGTCAACGTCAAGCCGCGGGGGGCGGTGCGGGCGGCGCATCCCGAGGGGGTGCCGTTCCCGAGCCTCTCCCGCCCCAGGCCGGCCCGGGGTGTGGCCGGAGGAGAACGAGAAAGATGATGGCAACACGCATCCTGGATGGTCTGGAGCGCAGCACGGCCACGGGCGAAGATGCCCACATGATGGCCCGGCTGGGCTTTCTCGAATGGGCCTTCACCCTCGAGGGCGAGGCCACGCCCGCCGAGGCCCGCGCCGCGCTCGAGGTGCCCGAGGCGCAGCGCGCCGAGAGCTGCGCCGCGCAGGCCTTCGTGGGCTTCCTGCGCGAGGCGAGCCGGCATGTCGTGCTGGCCGGTCGGCGCGGCGGGCGCCGGGGCCGTCTTCACTAAGCCATCCGCAGGCGCTAGCCTCGGCTCGGTAGGGGCCGGTTGGCGGGGCGGGCAATGGCGAGCGAAAAGCAGAAAATGATGGCGGGCGCGTGGTATAGCTGCCACGACCCCGAGCTGTTCGAGATGCAGGCGGCGGCGCGCCGGGCCTGCCATGCGCATAACACCGCCGCGCCGGACGCGCGCGGCGCCATCGGCGCCGAGCTCGCCGCGCTCTTCGCATCGGTGGGCGCGGAGAGCTTCATCGAGGCGCCCTTCCACTGTGCCTATGGCGTCAACATCCATCTCGGCGCGCGGGTCTATCTCAACGCGGGCTGCGTCCTGCTCGATACCGCGCCCATCACCATCGGCGAGGGCACGCTGCTCGGCCCCGGGGTGCAGATCTATTGCCCCAACCACCACAAGGACAGGGCGCAGCGCCGCGCCGGCCTCGAACGGGCGCGCCCGGTCAGCCTCGGCCGCGACGTGTGGATCGGGGGCGGCGCGATCCTGCTGCCGGGGGTGCACATCGGCGACGGCGCCATCGTGGGCGCGGGCAGCGTGGTTGCGCATGACGTGCCCGAGGGCGGCCTCGTGGCGGGCAACCCGGCCCGGCCGCTGCCGGCGGGATAACGTCTTTCGATTTCAGAAAAAAATGAACGGCGGTGCCAGGGAGGAGGAGAGGCACCGCCGTTCTGAACGCTCGGCCCTAGGGAGGAGGAGACGGGCCTTACGTGTCTCGCGGGGCCGTGGCCCCGGTATTGGGGGCGGCGGCGCAGGGAGGAGGAGAGCGCCGCCGCTTAAAACGCCCGGCTCCTGGGAGGAGGAGAGGGGCCTTGCGGTGTCTTCTTGGGGCTTGCAGGCCCCTGATCTTGGTGCGGCGACGCCAGGGAGGAGGAGAGGCGCCGCCGCAGATAACGCGCAACTCCAGGGAGGAGGAGAGGAGTTTCGCGCCGTTCACAGAACCGTTTCCGGCTCTTCGTTGTTTGGGCGGCGGGCTCAGGGAGGAGGAGAGAGCCCGCCGCCGGTTCCAGACGCCCAGGGAGGAGGAGGGGCGCCCGAAATCGTCTATCTCAGATGCCGTAGACCGCCTTGCGGGCTGCGGCGCGAATGCCCGACCGATGCAGGCCGAGATCCGTCAGCGCCGCCGTGTCGAGCGCGCGCAGTTCGCGGAGGGTCACACGATAGAGGTAGTAATCCATCGCGGCCTGCATCGCGTGATGCATCATGGCGCTGATTTCGAGGGCGAGCCCCGAGGGAGCGGTGCGGGTCTGGGTCATGAACGTCATTGGTCTGGTCTTCGTCTTTGGCCGTGCCGGCGCCTGGCGCCGATGCTAGGGTGTGTTTCGCTGTTGGGTCTAAGATACGTCGATGCTGCAGATGCACAATACCTCGCCTCGTCAATTCTGCTATGCAGCAAATGCATAAGAGTCCTTGACCTAATTTCGGGCAACACGTCTGTTTTTTCAGCGAAAAAAATTCCACCCTTGCGGTGCCTGATGAATATGCCACCTATTATGGCAAGACTGAGAGGAGAATGAGCATGGCGGAAATTCGCGCGGCGATCCTGGCCCGGCTGGAGCGTCTGGAGCTGCCCGACGGCGGCAATCTCGTGTCGCGCGACATGGTGCGCGCGCTGTCGGTCGAGGGGGGCGCGGTGCGATTCGTCATCGAGGCGCCAAGCCCGGAAATCGCCCGCCAGATGGAGCCGCTGCGCGCCGCCGCCGAGCGCGCCGCGCTCTCGGTCGAGGGAGTGGCCTCGGCCACGGTCGCGCTCACCGCCCACAGCGCCAAGGCCCCGCCGCGCCCCGCGCCCGCCGGCGGAGGCGCCCCCGGCGGCGGCCCCGCGCCCTCGCTCAAGGTGGGCGGCCACCCGCAGGGCGGGCAAAGCTCCATCCGGCCCGCCTCCGTCCGGTCGATCATCCCGGTGGCCTCGGGCAAGGGCGGCGTTGGCAAATCCACGGTCTCCGCCAACCTCGCCGTGGCGCTCGCGCGAGCGGGCCGCCGCGTGGGCCTGCTCGATGCCGATATCTACGGCCCCTCGCAACCGCGCATGATGGGCGTCTCCAAGCGCCCCGCCAGCCCCGACGGCAAGATCATCGAGCCGCTCCATGCCCACGGCGTCACCTTCATGTCGATCGGGCTGATGCTCGACGAGGCCAAGGCCTTGGTCTGGCGCGGGCCGATGCTGATGGGGGCGCTCCAGCAGATGCTCTCCCAGGTCAACTGGGGCGAGCTCGACGTGCTCATCGTCGACCTGCCCCCCGGCACCGGCGACGTGCAGCTCACCCTCTGCCAGCGCGCCCAGCCCACCGGCGCGCTCATCGTCTCCACCCCGCAAGACGTGGCCCTGCTCGACGCGCGCAAGGCGATGGACATGTTCAACACGCTGAAAACGCCCATCCTCGGGCTGATCGAGAACATGTCGCATTACGTCTGCCCCGAATGCGGCCACGAGGCGCATATCTTCGGCCATGGCGGCGTGAAGGCCGAGGCCGAGAAGCTCGGTCTGCCCTTCCTCGGCGCGCTCCCCATCGACCTCGAGACACGGCTCGGCGGCGACGAGGGCAAGCCGGTGGCCACGGGCGACGGGCCGGTCGCAGAGGCCTTCGCGCAGCTTGCAAAGCGCATGATCGAGGGCGGGATCGCCTGAGGCCATGCGCCCCCACGGTGATCGGAGCGTGGAGGCCCCCGGGCTGAAACGGCCTTGAGCGGACGTTGGTGCTGAGCACCCGGCGCGGAATCAAGGGCGAAGCCCGCCGCGCCATCGACGGGCCGCCCCCCGGCACGTCGATACGTCACCGCCAGCGCATCGCTCGGATCTTTCAAGGTAATTGAGAGATAAAACGCTCCTGAACACCCGTCGGCTCGACGCACCGCGGCCCGTCGATGGCGCGGCTCAGCACCAAGATTAAGAACGCCCGCCAAAGGCCGTTTCAGCCTCGTCGCACCAAGCCCTAGTAGCTCTCGCTCGAAATCGGCAGCGCCCGGGGCTTGCCCGCATTGGCCGCGCGTTCGGCCTCGAGCGCCTGCTGCAACTCGCGCGCCCGCTTCGCCCGCATCGCCTCCTCGGCGGCGGCCTTCTCCGCACGCTCCGCCTCGGCCTTCTTCGCGGCCTCCGCCTCGCGAGCCAGCGCCGCCTGCCGGGCCTCCTCGGCCTGTCTGGCCTCCTCGGCCGCGCGGGCTTCCTCCAGCTTGCGCGCCTCCTCGGCCTTGTAGAGCGCCTGCGCCCTGGCCAGCTCCTCGGCCTCCGCGGCGCGCTTGGCCGCCATCTCGGCCTCCGTCTTGCGCCGCACCTCCTCGCGCGCCGCGCGCTCGGCGGCACGCGCGGCAGCCTCTTCCTCGGCCAGAGCCGCGGCACGCGCGGCGGCAATCTCCTCGGCGCCCTGCACCGGTGCGGCATCGAGCGGCTCGGCCTCCACCGCGACACGGGCCACCTGCGTCTCTTCCGCCGCCTCCGGCGCGGGCTCCGGCTCCCGGCCCGGAAGATCCACCTCCGCCAGCCCCATCTGCCGTGCCGCGGCGAGCGACAGCGTGGCCGAATCGAGCCCCTGCGGCTTCTGGTAGGCGCGCACGGCGATGCGCGTGGCGCGGTTCAGCTCGCCGGTGATCGCCCCCCTGTAATGCCCGCGCGCCTTCAGCGCCCGCTGCAGCGAGGCAGTGAACTCGGGGGTGAACGCCTCGGGGCAGGGGGTTTCGAACCACGTCTCCTTGCGCGGTTTCACGATCTTCTGGCGCGTCTCGGTCTGGTAGCTGGCGGGTTTCGCCACCGTGCCATCGGCGTTCAGCTCCGCGGGCTGCACCACAACCTGCTCGGTCACCGTCTCCACCACGGCGGGGGTGTCGTCGCGATCCCAGCAGGTGCCGGGCGCGGCACCGGGAGGCGCCTTGTCGCGCGAGCTCACCTTCACGGGCTGCAGCTCGTCTGGCAGGTGCATCTGGCACCCGCCCAGCACAAGGGCAGCCATCGCGGCAGCGAGGATCGGTCTGGTCAACATGGGTCTTCTGCTCGGCCTCTTCGGGCGTTTTGCCGCAGTCTACCCGGTTTTGCGCGCCGGGGGAAGCCTCGCATCCGGGTCGGCCAGCGCATCGAGCAGGGGCGAGATATCCTCGATCTCCTCGGCCAGCACATGCACCACCCCCGCCTCGCGCTGCACCCGGCCGGTGATGCGCAGAAGCCGCCCGGCGATCACCGCCCGCCGGAACCGCTCGTAAAGCGCGCGCCAGACCACCACGTTCACCACCCCCGTCTCGTCCTCCAGCGTGAGGAAGATCACCCCCTTGGCGGTGCCGGGCCGTTGCCGCAGGATCACGAGCCCGGCCACCGTCACCCGCGCGCCCGCCGGCGGCTCCACAAGCCGCGCGGCCACCAGCGCCGAGGGCGGGCGCGGCCAATCCGGAGGGCGCTGCGTGTGATGGGCGTATGTCATGAGAACAAAGATAGAACAAAGCCCAATTCGTCGCAACTCTTTCAGACCCATGTCGCAAATGGGGCTGGCCTCTCCCGCATGGCTTGGCTAGGACACAGGCGGATATCCGAGTGACAGGAGAGTTTCATGGCGAAAATCACCTATATCGAGCATAACGGCACCGAGCATGTTGTGGAGGTGGCCAACGGGCTGACCGTGATGGAAGGCGCGCGCGACAACAACATTCCCGGCATCGAGGCCGATTGCGGTGGCGCCTGCGCCTGCTCCACCTGCCACGTCTATGTCGATCCGGCCTGGGTGGAGAAACTGCCCGCCAAGGAAGACATGGAAGAAGACATGCTCGATTTCGCCTACGAGCCCGACCCCGCGCGCTCGCGCCTCACCTGCCAGCTCAAGGTGACGGATGCGCTCGACGGCCTCGTGGTGCAGATGCCCGAAAAGCAGATCTGATGCGCCCCGCGCGCGGCCTCCGCCTCGCCGGGCTGGCCGCGCTCTTCACCGCCTCCGCCTTCGGTGCCGCCGCGCAGGAAATCTCCGGCGCGGCCTATGCCGACCCCACCACGCGCTACGCCCACGGCGTTCTGGGCGATGCGGTCGAATGGGGCGCGCTCGTTATCGAGATGTCGGATGGCACGCGCCGCAGGCTCACCCTGCCCGAAACCCGCGTCTTCGAAGACCTCGCGCCGAGGGTGGTGGATGTCGATCTCGACGGCGCGCCCGAAGTGGTGGTGATCGAATCGAGCGTCACCGAGGGCGCGCGGCTCGCCATCTACGACGAGACCGGCCTCGTCGACGCCACGCCCCATATCGGCCAGCCCAACCGCTGGCTCGCCCCCGCCGCCATCGCCGATCTCGACGGCGACGGGCAGGTGGAACTGGCCTATGTCGACCGACCCCACCTCGCCAAGGTGCTCCGCCTGTGGCGCTTCGAGAAGGGCCGCCTCGTGCACCTGCTCGACCTACCCGGCCTCACCAATCACCGTATCGGATGGGATTTCATCGCCGGTGGCCTGCGCACATGCCCGGGCCGCCCGCCCGAGGTCGTTCTGGCCAGCGCCGACTGGTCGGAAGTGCTCGCCCTCCGCTTCGGCCCCCGCCGCATCGAGACGCGCGAGCTCGGCCCCTATCGCGGCCCCGAAAGCCTCTCGCCGCGCTGCTGAGCCGCTTTCATCTTTCCGCAAATACTCAAATCCGGCGCCTCAACCGGACGCATCCGTGGATAAACCGGGAAAAACAGGAAAAACCGGGCCTTTGGCGTCACATCTTCCTGTGGATAAGCTCCGCCGACACCCGCAAAAAATCGTGCAAGCCGATTGTGGACAAGCCAGAAAGCTCCTTGCAGAAAGGAGCTTGCCCGCCCTTGTTCACCCGAGCGCCCGCCATCCGATGTCGCGCCGGTAAACGCCCTCCGGCCAGTCGATCCGCGCGACCATCCCGTAGGCCCGCTCCGCTGCTTCCTTCAGGCTCGCGCCCCGCGCCGTCACGTTCAGCACCCGCCCGCCGGCGGCCACGAAGCGCCCGTCCTTCTCGGCGGTGCCGGCGTGAAACACCATGTGGAAACTGTCTTCAGGAAGCGCCTCCAGCCCCTTGATCACGCTGCCTTTTTCATAGGTGCCCGGATAGCCCTCTGCGGCCATCACCACGGTGATCGCGTGATCGTCGGCCCAGTTCACCCGCGCCTCCGCGAGCCGGCCCTCGGCGGCGGCATGCAACAGGTCGAGCACCTGCGCGCCAAGCCGCATCATCAGCACCTGGCATTCCGGGTCGCCGAAGCGCACGTTGTATTCCACGAGCCGCGGCGCGCCGCCCTCGATCATCAGCCCCGCATAAAGCACACCCTGATAGGGCGTGCCGCGCTTCACCATCTCTCGCAGCGTCGGTTTCACGATCTCTTCGAGGGCCTTCTCGGCCACGTCGGATGTGAGCACCGGGGCGGGCGAATAGGCCCCCATGCCGCCGGTATTGGGCCCGGTATCGCCCTCGCCGATGCGCTTGTGATCCTGCGCGGTGCCGATGGGCAGCGCCACCTCCCCATCGCACAGCACGAAGAAGGAGGCCTCCTCGCCCTGCATGAATTCCTCGATCACCACCTCCGCGCCGGCCCCGCCGAAGGCGCCGCCGAACATGTCGTCGATCGCCGCGTGGGCCTCTTCCACCGTTTCGGCCACCACCACGCCCTTGCCCGCCGCGAGCCCGTCGGCCTTCACCACGATGGGCGCGCCCATTTCACTCACGTAGGCCTTCGCCGGGTCCGCATCGGTAAAATGGCCGTAATCCGCCGTGGGCGCCCCCGCCGCGTCGCAGATCTCCTTGGTGAAGCTCTTCGAGGCCTCGAGCCGCGCCGCCTCTCCGGAGGGGCCGAACACCAGCAGCCCGGCCTCGCGCAGCCGGTCGGCCACCCCCGCCGCCAGAGGCGCCTCCGGCCCCACGATCACGAACTCGATGGCGTTGCCGTCGCAGAAATTCACCACCGCGGCGCCATCCTCGATGTCGAGCGTCGCGCATTCCGCGATCTCGGCGATCCCGGCATTGCCCGGCGCCACGATCAGCTTGTCGCATTTCGGGTTCTGCATCACCGCCCAGGCCAGCGCATGCTCGCGCCCGCCGCCGCCGAGAATGAGGATGTTCATGGCGTGCGCCTCCCTGCCGGTTTCGGGCCTCTCCATAGGCGCAGCGGCGAAAGGAGGCAAGCGGGCGCAAGCGGTGGAACCGAAGGCGCCGCGCCGCGTTTTCATTGCAGCATAACGAAACCAGTCACAGGAGCACGCTCATGACACGTCTCGACAGCAAGAAAGTCGCCATCCTCGCAACCCACGGCTTCGAACAATCCGAGCTCGAGCATCCGCTCGGCGCCTTGCGCGAGGCCGGGGCCGAGGTGCATGTGGTCTCCCCCGAGAGCGGCGAGATCACCGGCTGGCAGGGCTCCAACTGGGGTCAGCCCGTGCCGGTGGACAAGCGCCTCGAAGAGGCCGACCCGGAGAGCTACGACGCCCTCGTGCTGCCGGGCGGCCAGATCAACCCCGATCTCCTGCGCGTCAACGAACAGGCGGTCGGGTTCGTCAAGGCCTTCTGGAACGCGGGCAAGCCCATCGGCGCGATCTGTCATGCGCCGTGGCTGCTGGTCGAGGCCGATGTGGTGAAGGGCCGCAAGCTCACCTCCTACGGCTCGATCAAGACAGATGTCATCAACGCGGGCGGCCGCTGGGAGGATAGCGAAACCGTCACCGATCAGGGCCTCGTCACCAGCCGTAACCCCGATGATCTGCCCGCCTTCAGCGCCAAGATGATCGAGGAGGTCGCCGAGGGCCGCCACCAGCGGCGCGCGGCCTGATACGGCCTGATACGGCCTGAGAGAAGCGCTCCGAGACGCGCATCTTCCCATCGTCGGTCGGATCGGGCATGAAGAGAGCATGTCCGATCTGATCGACGATCCGTCCCCCGGCGCCAACGCCCCCGAATACACCGTGAGCGAGGTCTCCGGTGCGGTGAAACGCACGCTCGAGGATGCCTTCGGCCGCATCCGCGTGAAGGGCGAGGTGGGCCGCGTCTTCCGCGCGCGCTCGGGCCATCTCTATTATGACATCAAGGATGAGCGAAACGTGCTCGCCTGCACCACCTGGAAAGGGCAGGTGGGCCAGCTCTCGATCGTGCCCGAGGAAGGGCTCGAGGTGGTCGTCACCGGGCGGCTCACCGCCTATGGCGCGCAATCCAAGTATAACCTCAATGTCGACGATGTGCAGGTGGCGGGCATGGGCGCGCTCATGGCGCTGCTGGAAAAGCGCAAGAAGGCGCTCGCGGCCGAGGGGCTCTTCGACGAGGCACGCAAGAAGAAGCTGCCCTATCTGCCTGAAATCATTGGCGTCATCACCTCGCCCTCGGGGGCTGTGATCCGCGACATCCTGCACCGGCTGCGCGAGCGCTTTCCGCGCAAGGTGCTGATCTGGCCGGTGGCCGTGCAGGGCGAGCGCTGTGCGCCCGAGGTGGCCCGCGCCATCGAGGGGTTCAACCGTCTCACCCCCGGCGGCGCGCTGCCCCGGCCCGACCTGCTGATCGTCGCCCGCGGCGGCGGCTCGGTCGAGGATCTCTGGGGCTTCAACGAAGAGATCGTGGCCCGCGCCGCCGCCGCCTCCGAGATCCCGCTGATCTCCGCCGTGGGCCACGAAACCGACACCACCCTCATCGACTATGTCTCCGACCTGCGCGCGCCCACCCCCACCGCCGCCGCGGAGCTGGCCGTGCCGGTGCGGCTCGACCTTCTGGGCTGGCTCGACAACCTGGAAGCCCGGCTCAAGCATGTGCTCTTCAAGGGCATCGCCGACCGGGGCCAGCGCCTGCGCGACCTCTCCCGCGGGCTGCCGCGCAAGGAGAGCCTGCTCGACGGCCCCCGCCAGCGGCTCGACATGCTCTCCGAGGCGTTGCCCCGGGCGTTGCAGCGCTCGGTTCAGGCGCGCCGGGTGCGGCTTTCCGATGTGAGCGGGGCGCTCCGGCCCGGCATCCTGCGCCGCGCGGTGGAGCAGGACAGGCGCGCGCTGCGCGACTGGGGCGCGCGGCTCGGCCCGCATCTTCTGGAGCGTGACTTCAACCGCAAGCGACAGGACACCGAGCAGCTCTCGCGGCGCTTCTCCGAGGCCACCACCCGTCAGGTGCAGCGCTGGCGCGACCGGCTCGACGGGCTCGAGCGGCTGCGCCTTACCGTGGGCTATCACGAGACGCTCAAACGCGGCTACGCGGTGGTGCGGGGCGATGGTGCCGTGGTCACCACCAAGGCCGCCGCCGCCGAGGCGCAGGCGCTCGAGCTCGAATTCGCCGATGGGCGCCTGCCGCTCGGCGCGTCCGAGAAGGGTGGCGCGTCGGGGCCTGCGTCCCGCAAGGCCTCTCCCAAGCCCTCCTCGCCCGACGACCCCGAGCAGGGCTCGCTTTTCTAGCGCTGCGGATAACTCCGGCATTAATATTAGATGAGCGAGAAGACATCCGTTCAAGGTGGATGATTTCCGGCAGAAGGTTGGAAAAGGTAAAGCCTAAACGCCCACATCCGGCCCCATGCATTGCAGGGGCTCATCCGTCTTGCGCACCTCGTAGAGCTCGGTCTGCAGCGGGTCGTTCTCGAATTGCGCGATCAGGTTGCCGCCGCGCCGCTCGAAACTCCAGCATTGCGGGTCGGGCTGGTTTTCGTAGACGAAGCAGATCAGCCCGCCTTCCTCATACCACACCCCCTCCTGGCACTTGCCGTCGAGAAACGTCCAGCGCACGCGGCGGTTCTCGAGATATTCCTCGGCGCCGTAGGGCTCGCCCATCGAGCCGTAATAGAAGGTCTTGCCGCGGGTATAGGCGTCGAACTCGTCGGCGCTCAGCCGTTCACTGGCGGCGAGCGCCCCCTGTGGCGGGGCGGTCAGGGCGAGAGCCAGAAAGAGGGGCGCTAGCATCGATTTCATGCGCCGAGTTTGGCAGAACCGGAGTCGCGAGGCTACCTGATTTTGCGCCGCCCCGCGCCTCTTGCGACATATTGCGCGCGGGGGCTTCGGCAGCTGCCCCGTCCTGCGCCCAGCGGGCGACGCGCGGGTTCATCACCCGAAACCAGAGCGGCGGCACGCAGGCCAGCGCCGCCATCACCGGCAGCGAGCGCGGCAGCATCGGCATCCCGGCACGGTCGAGTTGCAGCGCCGGATAGGGGCGCGCGGGCGTGACATGGTGATCGGAATGGCGCGGCGCGTTGAGCATCAGCGCCGAAGATACGACCTGCGGCGCGTTCCACGAATGCTGCGGCCCCACCGGCTCGCGCCGCCCGTCGGGCAGGGTCCGCCGCCGCAGCCCGTAATGCTGCACGTAATCCGACATCAATATCTGCACCTGCGCATACCCCGCGATGGCGAGATAGGCGAGCAGCCCCGAAAGCCCCGCAGCGAGGCCCGCCGCCGCCACAAGGGCCGCGCCGCCCGCGATATAAAGCAGGTAGGGATGCGTGCGCAGCGGCTTGCCCGCCCGCCTGTGCCGCGCGGTTTCGGCCCTGAGCCCCGCCAGAAAGCTCTCCCGCGTCACTCGCAGCGCATAGCGATAGAAGCTCTCGCCCTTCGGTGCGCTGTTGGGGTCGTCGCGGCTGCCCACATGCACGTGATGCACCAGAAGATGCGCGCTGGCATGGTGGCCCACGAGCAGCGAGGTGTAGATCAGCCGGCCAAGCAGGCGCGCGCCGCGCCCGGGCTGGTGAATCAGCTCATGGGCCGTGGGATGCGAGATCTGGCCGAAGATCAGCGCCGCCGTGAACCCGAGCGCCACCCGCTCCCCGAGGCCGAGCCCGCTTGCGCCGGCCACGCCCCAGAGCACGAGCCCGAGCAGCCCGAAATGCGCCGCGCCGAGCCCAAGGAGCAAGGGCCGCGCCGCCGGAAATTCCGCATCCGGCGCGGCATTGGGCGCCTGCCCGGCCACCAGGCGATCCATCGCGACGACAAGCAGGGTCATGTATCCAAGCGCCAGCCAGAGCGGCGCGCCACCTTGCACGGCGCCGAGCGCCGCAAGGCCGAAGGGCAGCAATGTGACAGTGGCGAACAAAAGCATGACGCCCGTCCTCTCACCCCCGCGATGCCGGCCCACCGGCACCCCAACTCGTAAACCCACCCGCGCCTGCTACACCGCGCCAGCCCGCCCGAGCAACGTATAAGAGGCTCGAATTGTCGTTTTTGACCTCGCGTTGTTTCTCCGCCACCCTTAAAACCGGGGGCGCAAACGGGAAATGGAGAGCCGTCTCATGGCACTGGATGAGCGCAAGGGCGTCTGGAAATCGGGCAAGGGCAAGGGCCGCCACACGCCCAAGGGCCGGCAACTCGACGATCAGGCTTGGCAGGAGGTGCGGGCGCTTCTGGGCGACGGGCCGCGCCGCCGCGACCTGCTGATCGAATACCTGCATCTCATCCAGGATGAATACGGCCATCTCTCCGCCGCGCATCTGCGCGCGCTGGCCGAGGAGCTGCGCATCGCGCAGGCCGAAGTCTACGAGGTGGCCACCTTCTACGCCCATTTCGACGTGGTGAAGGAGGGCGAGGCACCGCCCCCCGCGCTCACCATCCGCGTCTGCGATTCGCTCTCCTGCGAGCTCGCGGGCGCGCAACAGCTCAAGGCCGCGCTCGAAGAGGGGCTCGACCCGTCGGAGGTGCGCGTGCTGCGCGCGCCCTGCATGGGCCGCTGCGACACCGCCCCGGTGCTCGAACTGGGCCACAACCATATCGACCACGCCACGCCCGAGAAGGTGCAGGCGGCGATTTCGGCCGGAGACACCCACGCGCATCTGCCACAATATCAAGGGCTTGCGGCCTATCGTGAAAGCGGCGGCTATGCCACGCTCGCGAAGATCCGCGAGAGCGGCGTCTTCGAGGAGGTGCAGGAGGAGCTGCTCGCATCGGGCCTGCGCGGTCTTGGCGGCGCGGGCTTTCCCTCGGGCCGCAAATGGGGCTTCGTGCGCGCCGAGAAGGGCCCGCGCTACCTCGCCGTCAACGGCGACGAGGGCGAGCCCGGCACCTTCAAGGATCGCTACTACCTCGAGCGCGAACCGCATGTCTTCCTCGAGGGCATGCTGATCGCCGCATGGGCGGTCGAGGCCGAAACCTGCTTCATCTACATGCGCGACGAATACCCCGCCGTGCTCGAGATCTTGCGCCGTGAAATCAAGGCGCTGGAAGACGCAGCTATTGTGGATAAAGGCTATATCGACCTGCGCCGCGGCGCCGGCGCCTATATCTGCGGCGAAGAGAGCGCGATGATCGAATCGATCGAAGGAAAGCGCGGCCTGCCGCGTCACCGCCCGCCCTTCGTGGCGCAGGTGGGCATCTTCGACCGGCCCACGCTGGTGAACAACGTCGAGACGCTCTACTGGGTCACCCGCGTGCTCCGCGAGGGCAAGGATGTGCTGGCTGGCACCGAGAAGAACGGGCGCAAGGGCCTGCGCTCCTATTCCGTCTCGGGCCGGGTGAAGAAGCCGGGCGTGCACCTGCTGCCCGCGGGCTCCACCATCACCGACATCATCGAGGCCGCCGGCGGCATGCTCGAGGGCCACAGCTTCAAGGCCTACCAGCCGGGCGGGCCGTCTTCCGGCCTGCTGCCCGCCTCGATGGATGACATCCCGCTCGATTTCGACACGCTCCAGCCGCATGGCTCCTTCATCGGCTCGGCGGCGGTGGTCGTGCTCTCCGACCGCGACAGCGCCAAGGCCGCCGCGCTCAACATGCTGCGCTTCTTCGAGGATGAGAGCTGCGGGCAATGCACGCCCTGCCGGGTGGGCTGCGAGAAGGCGGTGAAGCTCATGCAGGCCGAGCGCTGGGATCAGCCGCTGCTCGAGGAACTGGCGCAGGCGATGGCCGATGCCTCGATCTGCGGTCTGGGGCAGGCCGCGCCCAACCCGATCCGCCTGACGATGAAGCATTTCCCGGATGAGATCTGAGCGCCAAGCCGCTCAGATCGCACCGAAAAGCCGCTGAAACAGCCTGCCGCCGAAGCGCGGCATCACCACCATGTAGGCGATCCAGAGCGCGAAGCAGAGGATCGCGGGCAGGCCGGTGAGGGCGAAGCCGCCCTCCACCGTGTCGCCGGTGACGAGCGCGATCAGGTAGCCGATCACCGCGAAGCTCACGAGCAGGTCGAGGATGAAGGCCAGCACCACGCGCCATGTGGCGGGCCGCTCCGTTTCTGCCATTTGCCTGTTCCTCCACGCTGCAACCTGCCCATAACCCTATCCCGGTTGCGCTGCAAAACAAAGCAAATCCAGCGGCTTGGCGCGTAACCTTCACGGGTCTTGCCCCCGGCGTCATGGCCACCGCCTTGCGCCGGGTGCGAGGGCCTTCCAAATCGGGCGCAATGGGAGTAGGTGAAACGGGCATTTCGCGGAGGCTGCATGGCGTTTTTCAAGAAGCTGAAGGACAGGTTGTTCAAGTCATCCTCGAAGCTCGAGGAAGGGCTCGATGCGATCGTGGAGGAGGGTGGCGAAATCGAGGCGGAGGCGCCCCCCGCGCCCGAGCCTGCGCCCGAACACGAGCCTGCGCCTGAACGCGCGCCCGAACCCCAGCCCGCGCCCAAACCCGAGCCCACGCCCGAACCGGCGCCCCGCCCGGAGCCCAAAACACAGCCCGCACCGGCGCCCCGCCGTGAGCCCGCGCCGGCCCCCAAGCCCACCCCGCAGCCCGTGGCCGACCCCGCGCCGCAGGCGCCCGCGCCCCAGCCCGCCCCCGGCTTTCTGGGCCGCCTCATGGGCCGTGGCACCGCCGCCGCCGCCCCCCGCCGCGCGCTCGATGACGACATGCTCGAGCAGCTCGAGGAGCTCCTGATCTCCGCCGACATGGGCGTCGATACCGCGCTGCGCGTTACCGCCAACATGGCCGAGGGCCGTATGGGCCGGAAGCTCTCGGCCCGCGAGATCCGCGAGCTTCTGGCCACCGAGATCGCCCGCATCATGGAGCCCGTGGCCAAGCCCATGCCGCTTTATCCCAAGCGCCCGCAGGTGGTGCTGGTGGTGGGCGTCAACGGCTCCGGCAAGACCACCACCATCGGCAAGCTCGCGAGCCAGTTCAAGGCCGCCGGCAAGCAGGTGGTGATCGCCGCGGGGGATACCTTCCGCGCCGCCGCCGTCGAGCAGCTCCAGATCTGGGGCGAGCGTGCCGGCGTGCCGGTGCTCACCGCGCCCGAGGGCTCCGACCCGGCAAGCCTCGCCTTCGACGCGATGACCAAGGCGCAGGCCGAAGGCGCCGACCTGCTGATGATCGACACCGCCGGGCGCCTGCAAAACCGCGCCGACCTGATGGAGGAGCTCGCCAAGATCGTCCGCGTGATCCGCAAGAAGGATGAGAGCGCGCCCCACAACACGCTCCTCGTGCTCGACGCCACCACCGGGCAGAACGCGCTGAATCAGGTCGAGGTCTTCCAGAAGCTCGCCGATGTCTCCGGCCTCGTGATGACCAAGCTCGACGGCACCGCCAAGGGCGGCGTGCTGGTGGCGCTGGCCGACAAGTTCGGCCTGCCCATCCATGCCATCGGCGTGGGCGAGCAGATCGACGATCTCGCCCCCTTCGACCCGGAAGAATTCGCCGCCGCGCTTACGGGGCTGGAAGAATGAGCCGGCATGCGGCGGGCCCTACCGGGTGCCCGCCACCCCTTCGAGCTTGCGGATGAGAAACAGCACGACAACCACGATCCCCGTCGCAAGCGCGGCGAGCGGCATCTGGCCCGCGCCGCAGGCCAGCCCGATCGCGCCCGCGAGCCAGAGCGAGGCGCCCGTGGTCACGTTGCGCACCCGCCCCCGCGAGGTAAAGATCACCCCCGCCGCGAGAAACGCCACCCCCGCCGTCACCGCCTCGATCAGGCGCAGCGGATCGACCCGCAGCGCATCCGGCTCGCCGAAGGGCAGGGTGGAAAGCTGCTGGCTCACGATGATGAAAAGGCAGGCCGCCATCGAGACGAGCATATGCGTGCGCAGCCCGGCGGGCTTGCCAAGCGCCTCGCGCTCGAAGCCGATCACCCCGCCGAGCACCAGCGCCGCCACCAGCCGCACCGCCGCGGCCAGCGGCGCCACCACCGAAAAGGTGCCGCTCAACTCGTTGGTGATCACGTCCATCACTTGCGCGCCCATCTCTGTCTCCTGTCTGTTCCGCGGTCCGGGTGACGTGGGTAGCACGAACCGGGCCCGGATGACGAGGCGGCGCCATGGCGGCTGACGCGAAGCGCGGCATCACGCTCACCGGGGTGGCGGTGGCGGCCTTCGCGGGTGTCACCGCGCTCCTGCTCCTGCCGGGCTATTTCAAGAGCTGGGAGGCGGAGCCGCCCGGGGATGCCGCGTTTTATGTCCAGCGTGCCTTCGAGACCCGCCAGCGCGTCTTCCACGAAGACGGCCATTTCGGACGGATCGAAGCGGGTGCGGCCTTCGGAGAGGTCACGCGCTTCGACTGCGCACGCTCGGCGGCGGCGCGGCGCGAATTCGGCTGGCGGGGCGCGCGCGAGGTGCTTTTCGATTGTGTGAGCGTGTTCAGCGATGGCTCCGGCAAGTCCTATGCCTGGGTGTTCCGGCTCGCGCCCGATGACGACCCGCTCAACCAGCCCTCGCCCGAAGGATACAGGGCGATCCATATCGACATAGACGACGTCATCGACATCCTCGAAGCGGAGGGGCTTTGGCCGTGAGATCCGCGCCGATTGCGGCCAGCCCGACATGAGCGACTGGATCGTCTCGCTCGAGGGCACCGAGGCCGGCCACCACATCGCGTTGGGCCTGGCCCTTCTCGCGGCCTTCCTCCACGCGGTCTTCGGCGCGCTGCAGAAGGGCCGGTTCGACCCGTGGCTTTCGCGCGGAGCCATCGATGCCAGCTACGGGATCATGGCCGCGCCCTTCGCGCTCTTCGTGGTGCCCTGGCCCGAGCCGCATATGTGGCCGATCTTCGCGGTGGTCTGGTGCATCCACCTCACCTACAAGATCCTTCAGGGCTTCACCTACACCTATGGCGCCTACACGGTGGTCTACCCGGTGGTGCGGGGCACCGGCCCGCTCTTCACCGTGATCGGCGCGTGGCTGCTCTTCGGCGAGCTTTTCACACCGATGCAATGGGCGGGGGTGGGCGTGCTGCTGATGGGCATCTACGGGCTCGCCATCTACAACCTGCGCACCTTCACGCTGGGCCGCGAGACCATGCCGCTGGCGCTCGCGCTCGCGGTGATGACCGGGCTCTTCGTGGCGCTCTACACCACCATCGACGCCTACGGCATCCGCGCCACCGAGAATCCGTTCACCTTTCTCGCGTGGTTCTTCATGATCGACGGCTTCGCCATGCCGATCTACGCGCTCCGGCGCTGGCGGCGGATGGAGAACCCGCCCGATCCCGTAGCGCTCATGCGAAGGGGTGTCATCGGCGGGCTGGTGGCTTATATGTCCTTCGGGTCGATCATGATGGCCACGCGGCTCGACAAGGTGGGCGAGGCGGCGGTGCTGCGCGAAACCTCCACCATCTTCGCCGCCCTCATCGGGTGGCTCGCGCTGAAGGAAACGGTGGGGCCGCGGCGCATCGCGCTCATGGCGCTCATCGCGCTGGGCGCGGTGATCGTGGAATTCGGCGGCTGAAACGGAACGGCAGGCAAAAGGCAAGGCAGCAGATGGCGGAACGCAAGATCAATCACGGGCTCAAGATGGCGCTCGAA
This sequence comes from Roseovarius sp., assembly GCA_040222155.1. Taxonomy (GTDB): domain Bacteria; phylum Pseudomonadota; class Alphaproteobacteria; order Rhodobacterales; family Rhodobacteraceae; genus Roseovarius. The sequence goes on along the minus strand of JAVKDQ010000191.1, from coordinate 4,618 downwards.
CTGGGCCCCATCGTGGCCTTCTTCGTGGCCTATCTCTGGCTGAAGGACGAGAGCTTCCTCATTGGCGGCACAGCCTATGACGGCTTCGTGGTGGTCACCGCCGGGTTCATCCCCGTCTTCCTCGCCGCGATGGGCGTGCTCTGGGCGCTCACCGGCAAGCTCTCGAAGATGCAGGTGGTCACGGCGGTGCTGATCGTGGTCTTCGGGGGCCTCAGCGTCTGGTTCAACGATCCGAGCTTCTTCAAGATGAAGCCCACCATCATCTACCTCATCTTCGGCGGCCTTCTGGGCATCGGGCTGATGCGCGGCACCTCGTGGCTCGAATACGTGATGGAAGGCGTGATGCCGCTCACCCACCGGGGCTGGATGATCCTCACGCGGCGGCTGATGCTCTTCTTCTTCGGGCTTGCGCTCCTCAACGAGATCGTCTGGCGCACCATGAGCGAAGAGCAATGGGTCTACTTCAAGACCTTCGGGCTCACGGCGGCGATCTTCCTCTTCTTCATGTTCCAGGGCGGGCTCTTCAAGGCGCATGGAACCGAGGAGCAGGACGAGGCCTGAGCGGGCGACCTAAGCTCCGGCATTCGCCATGACGGGCCGCGCTTTGCGACGGATCGGGTTTCCCTTGGGATTGGGTTCACCACGAGCCCCGCGCGGAATCAAGGGCGAAGCCCGCCGCGCGATCGCTGGGCCGCCCCCACCGCCCGGCGATTGGGTGACGTCATCGCAACGCGCGGATCTTTTTCGAATTTGGCAACCATGAAGCGCTGCCGCACACCCGTCGGATCGCCGCGCCGCGGCCCAGCAATCGCGCGGCTCCTCCCCTCACGCGCTCCGCCGCTCTTGCACCGGCATCCGCAGCTCCGGCACCCGCAGCACCCGGCTCCAGCGCGGGTCGGTCTCCATGGGCAATAGCGTGCGCAGCCGCGCCTGGCTCATCAGGTCGGGCCGGCGCAGCAACGTCCGGTAGAGCGAGAAGACGCCGGGCCGCAGGTAGGCCGACCAGTGGCACACACGCCCGCGCGGCGGCGCGATGGGAAAGCCCGCGCGGTTGAGCGCCCCGAGCGTCTCGGCATGGTCGAGCTGCAGCGTCAGCGTGTTGGGCTGGCGCGGCAGCGACAGCGCCAGCGTCCGGTCGCCGCGCTCGGGCGCGGGCACCAGCCGCTCCAGCAGGAAATCGAAGAGATCGTTCTCGCGGCTGGTGATGTTGAAAAGCTCCGCCCCGCAGCCCGCCGGCGTGGCGAGCGCCGCGCGCGAGACCCCCCCGAACTCCGCCGGATTGAGCAGGATCACCCGGCCCACCGCGCCCTGCGGCAGGTGCGGGAAGGCCGCCAGCGCCACCCGCGCGCCCAGCGAATGGCAGAAGAGATGCACCGGCCGCCCCGGCGCGCGCTCCCGGATCTGCAGGATGAGATCGGCGAGCGCCAGCCCCGCCTCGGCGGCGGCCTCGTAGGCCTGCCAGATCGTGCCGCGCGCCTGCCAGCCAAAGCCTATGCCCAGCCCCTCGTCGGCGAAGCCCGAGCCGAAGCCCAGCTCGCGCGGCCAGCTCCGTGCCTTCCAGCAATCGGGCTTGGGATCGAGCGAGAGGATGTGCCGGTGCGGGCAGCCGCGCGCGTGGCCGGGCGCGAACTTGTAGCCATGCACCATGACGATGACGGGGCCGGGCTCTTCGAGCGCTTCGGCGAGCGCGGGCCCAAGCGGGCAATGCGCGCCTCTCAGCTGTGGCCCATCGGGCCGGGCGGTGATCTGCAAGAAGGGCATTCTGCTCTCGTCCCCCACTACATCTTGGGGCAAGGCGTTACGCGCTCCATACGAAACTATTTTGAACCTCCCGTTAAAAGCTTGTGACACCGCCCCCGGCGGCCAACGGGGATTGACGCTGCCCGGCGCGCGCATTATCCAAGGAACCCGTGGCGATTTGTTACCGGATTGCGGGCCACGTTAAACATCACCGCTAAAGAGGTCAGGATGAAAGAGCCCCCTTTCGCTTGGCCGCGCATGGGGGCTTTTTCATGGGGTTTCGCACCCCGGAGGACACCGAGATGAAAGACGACGACAAGGCCGGCAGCGCCTCGCGCGAAGGCTGGAACACCCGCACAAAGCTCGTTCATGCCGGCACCCGCCGCAGCCAGTGGGGCGAGGTGAGCGAGGCGATCTTCCTCACGCAGGGCTTCGTCTACGACAGCGCCGAGGCCGCCGAGGCCCGCTTCATCAAGGCCGGCGACGATGAGTTCATCTATGCCCGCTACGGCAACCCCACCGTGCGCATGTTCGAAGAGCGCATCGCCGCGCTCGAGGGCGCCGAGGATGCCTTCGCCACCGCCTCGGGCATGGCCGCCGTCTCCGGCGCGCTCACCGCGATGCTCAAGGCGGGCGATCACGTGGTCTCCGCCCGCGCGCTCTTCGGCTCCTGCCTCTACGTGCTAGAGGAGATCCTCGGGCGGTTCGGCGTCGAGGTTACCTTCGTCGACGGCACCGATCTCGACGCATGGCGCGCGGCCATCCGCGACGACACGCGGCTCGTCTTCTTCGAAACCGTCGCCAACCCCACGCTCGATGTGGTCGATCTGCGCGCCGTGGCCGAGATCGCCCATGCGAAGGGCGCGCAGGTGGTGGTCGACAACGTCTTCGCCACCCCGATCTATTCGCGCGCGCTCGAGCTCGGCGCCGATGTGGTGATCTATTCGGCCACCAAGCACATGGACGGGCAGGGCCGCACCCTTGGCGGCGTGATCCTCGGCACCCGCGACTTCATCCGCAAGACGGTCGAGCCCTACATGAAGCATACCGGCGGCTCCATGTCGCCCTTCACCGCATGGGTGCTGCTGAAGGGGCTGGAGACGATGGATCTGCGGGTGCGCGCGCAGACCGCCACGGCGCTGGCGCTGGCCGAGGCCCTGCAGGGCCATGCGAGGCTCAACCGCGTCCTCTACCCGGGCCATCCGAGCCATGCCCAGCACGCGCTCGTTGCGCGCGACATGGGCGCGGGCGGCACGGTGATCGCGCTCGATGTGGCGGGCGGGCAGGCGGGCGCCTTCCGGTTCCTCAACGCGCTGCAGATCGTGCTCATCTCCAACAATCTCGGCGATGCCAAATCCATCGCCACCCATCCCGCCACCACCACCCACCAGCGCCTGCCCGACGACCAGAAGGCGAGCTTGGGGATCACGCCGGGGCTGGTGCGGCTCTCGGTCGGCATCGAGGATACCGATGATCTTATCGCCGATGTGATGCAGGCCTTGGAGGCAGTCTGAGAGGCGGGGCGCATCTCACCTGGCCCGACCCGTGGCAAGTCCCGCGGGCGCGCATGGGGGCAGAACCGGCGCAGGCGGCGCTTTATTTCATGGCTCGGGAATGGCGCGCGCCAACCTGCGCAAGGGTATCTGTCTGGCCGGAGCCTTGCCGATGTTCCGGGCAAGAGCAGTGCAACCGTCGATCTGGAAGCGCGCGAAATGCCGGTGGGTGGAAACGGCCTTGAGCGGACGTTCGACAAGAGCGCCACCGCGCGGAATCAAGGGCGAAGCCCGCCGCGCGATCGCTGGGCCGCCCCCACGGCCCGGCGATTGGCTGAGGTCAGCGCATCGCTCGGATCTCTTGCGGAAGTTGCAGGCATAAAGCTCTGCTGAAATAACGTCGGACCGCCGCGCCGCGGCCCAGCCATCGCGCGGCTCCTAAAATAGTGGTCGAACGTCCGCTCAAGGCCGTTCCAGCCCCTTCGCGTCATGCTCCAGAACCGAGCAACCCGAGAAACCCCACGCGTCCCACCGCCACCGCAACTCGCGCCCGGCGCGTTCAGCCGGCCCGGCCATAGAATCCCACGCGCTCTTCGTCTGAAAAGCACACACCCGGCCGCTCGTAATAGGAAAAGACGGCGATCATCCGCGCCACATCGCCCCGCACCGGCGAGACCCGGTGCGCGGTGTTGCGCCCCTTGAACACGTTGAGCGTGCCGGGTGTGAGCGTGAGGCTCTTCACCTCCCCGTCCTCGCCCCTCAGCATCCGCGCCACGCCCTCGTAATTCGGGTTCTCCGCGCTGCGCAGATCGGTGCGATACTCGAACGCACCGCCCTCCAGAGGCGCCTGCAACAGCAGCGTGGTGGTGAATTCCGAGCGGTCGAAATGCCAGTTGAGCGCCTCGCCCTCCCGGTAGCGCATCACGTTCACCCGCGCGAGCGGGTCGTCCATCAGGTAGAGCGCGGGCTTCTCCATAACGGCGGCCAGAAACTGCGCGAAGGGCGGCCAGCCGTAGAGCCGCAGCAGCGCGCTGTCGCCAAGCTGGTCGGCGCAGAGCGTGTGGTTGATCGTCTGGAAACGGGCAAGCGCCGGATGGTCCGGCGCAAGGCCCGGCACCGATTTCAGAAAGTAGATATTGTGCTCTCGCGCATGGCGAAAGCTCTCCGCGTCGAACCTTGGCGCGAGCGCGCGGGCCTCCGCAAGCGCGGCCTCGGGGCGCAGCAGGCCGTCGAGGTTGAACATGCCGGTGCGCGCCAGATCGGCCTTGCACCGGTCGAGCAGCGCGGCCCGGTCGGCGCTGCCGGGGCGGTCGAGCGGGAAACGGTCGAGATCAAGGATGTCGTGCATGTGCGGCGGCCTGATGTCCGGGATGACCGGGTCGAAA
>JAVKDQ010000190.1:0-1991 GCA_040222155.1 Roseovarius sp. | reverse complement strand
GGGCACCCGCGCGCCCTTTTACGCTGCCGCCGGGCTCGCCTTCGCCAATTTCCTCTTCGGCCTCTTCATCCTGCCCGAGACGGTCACAGACCGCACCCGCCGCAGCTTCCTCTGGCGCCGCGCCAACCCGTTCGGCGCGCTCAAGCACATCCGCAGCCTGCCGGGGCTGGGGCTGCTGCTCACCGTGCTGCTGCTCTACCAGCTCGCCACCAATGTCTACCCCGCGATCTGGGCCTATTACACGCAGGCCCGCTTTGGCTGGGACAGCGCGGCGATCGGGCTCTCGCTCGCCACCTTCGGCATCTGCATGGCGGTGGTGCAGGGCGGGGTGATCCGGCTGGCGCTGCGGCGGCTCGGCGAGATCGGCACCGTGGTGCTGGGCTTCGGCTTCTCGGTGGTGGCCTTCCCCTTCCTCGCCTTCGTCGAGAGCGGCGCGCTGGCGCTGGCCTTCACCCCCGTCGCGGCGCTGGCAGCCATGGCGGTGCCCGCGCTGCAGGCGATCATGTCGCGCGAGACGCCCGACAACGCCCAAGGAGAGCTGCAGGGCATCTTCAGCTCGGTGCAGGCGCTCGCGATGATCGTCTCTCCCCTGCTGATGACGAGCGTCTTCGCCGCCGCCACCCGGCCCGGCGGCGCGGTCTTCCTGCCCGGCGCACCGTTTCTCGCCGCGCTCGCGCTCACGCTGGGGGCGCTCGCTCTCTTTCTCGGCTGCCGGCAGGTGCGGGCGCGGGCCTCCACGCCCTGAGGCGCGCGTTTCGCGCTTGAATCCTTGCGCGAATCCGGGTCAGGCTCTTGCCAAAAGGGACAGGGAGCACACCCATGCAAACCATCAAGGCGGCCGTTTGCCACGCTTTCGGAGAGCCGCTCGCCATCGAGGAGGTGCGCCTGCGCGCGCCCGGGGCGAGCGAGATCGAGGTGACGCTCGAGGCGGTGGCGATCTGCCATTCCGATATCTCCTATGCCGGCGGCGCATGGGGCGGCGCGCTGCCCGCCGTCTATGGCCACGAGGCCGCGGGGCGGGTGAGCGCCGTGGGCGCGGGCGTCACGGGCGTGGCTCTTGGCGATCCGGTGGTCGTCACCCTCATCCGCGCCTGCGGGCAATGCCCGAGCTGCGGCGCGGGCCGCCCGGTGGGTTGCGAAACCGGCTATGACGGCACCGCCGAAGGGCCGCTCACCACCGCCGATGGCGCGCCGCTGCACCAGGCCATGGCCTGCGGCGCCTTCGCCGAGAAGGTGGTGGTGCATCACTCGCAGGTGGTGAAGGTGCCCGACACGATGGCGATGGAGGTGGCGAGCCTTCTGGCCTGCGGCGTGATCACCGGCGTGGGCGCCGTGGTCAATGCCGCCGGGCTGCGCGCCGGGCAGGACGTGGTGGTGATCGGCGCTGGCGGCGTGGGCCTCAATGCCATCCAGGGCGCGCGGATCGCGGGAGCGCGGCGCATCGTGGCGGTCGACATGAGCGCCGCCAAGCTCGATACCGCCCGCGAGTTCGGCGCCACCGATGGCGTGCTCGCCACCGACGAGAAGCCGTGGCGCGCGGCGAAGGAGGCGATGGGGCGTGGCGCCGATGCGGTGATCGTCACCGTGGGCGCGCTCCCCGCCTATGACGACGCGCCGCGCTATCTCGCGGGGGGCGGCAAGGTGATCATGGTGGGCATGCCCCATTCGGGCGGCTTCTCGAGCTACGAGCCGGTGAATTTCGCCGCCGCCGGTCAGGGGATGATCGGCTCGAAGATGGGCGACGTGGTGATCAAGCGCGACATCCCGTGGATGATCGACCTCTACGCGCAGGGCCGGCTCAAGCTCGACGAGCTCATCTCCAACCGCTGGCGCCTCGAGGAGATCAACGAGGCGATGGCCGACACCAAGGCGGGCGGCGCGCGGCGCAACGTCATCCTCTTCGGCTGAGGCCGCCGCGACGCGCGCGGCACCGACGCGATACCGACAGAATACCGACGTCATACCGACGTCTCCAAACGCCCATCAGGGAG
>JAVKDQ010000189.1:0-6669 GCA_040222155.1 Roseovarius sp. | reverse complement strand
AGGGGTAACGCTCGGCATCGGTCTCGGCATGCAGAGCGAGACCGACCCGCTGGCGGAGGGCCCCTTCCGCATCGGGCACATGGGGCATGTGAACGCGCATATGGTGCTGGGCGTGCTCGGCGCGATGGAGGCCGGCATGAGTGCACTCGGCATCGCGCATGGGCAGGGCGCGCTCGCGGCGGCAGGCCGGGTGATCGCCGGATGAGGACGGCGGCGCGCCTCAGGCGCGCTGCCCGAGCCGCGTGATGAGCCAGTTGAGCCCGTATCCGACCGCCAGCACCACCGGCAGGCCGAAGACGGCCCAGATGACACCGAGAATCCAGAGAAGGTTCACCAGCCCCATCACGAGGGCGGCGTTGGTGTAATTCGGCGCTTCCTTCAACTGGCGACGTTTCATGCCGCGAGTTTATCGCGGAATCCGTCTCTGTCAGGTTAAATTCTGCATGGCGACCCCTTGTGCGCCTCCGGCGGGAGTATTTGGCGCCAAGAAGAAGCGCAGACCCGGCTTCTTCTTGGGAAAAATACTCATCCCTGCGCGTCGGCCAGAGCCTCCGGCAGGGCTTTCTCGAGCGCGGCCAGCGCCTCGGCGGGGCCGCAGCTGATGCGGATGCAGCGATCCTGCGGGGTCACGAAAGGCATCCGCACGAAGATGCCGCGCGTGACCAGCGCCTTCAGCACAGCGCGGGCGAAATCGCCATCCTGCCCGCAATCGACCGCGACGAAATTCGTGGCCGACGGCAAAGCCGTGAGGCCGTTCGCGGCGGCGATGCGGGCGATCTCGCCGCGTGCGCCAGCCACCTCGGCTTGCACATGGGCAAGCCATGCGGGATCGTTGAGCGATGCGAGCGCGCCAGCCTGTGCCACGCGGTTCATGCCGAAATGGTTGCGGATCTTGTCGAAACTCCGGATCAGCCCGGCCGCACCGATGGCATAGCCGATCCGCGCGCCGGCCATGCCATGCGCCTTCGAGAAGGTGCGCATGCGGATCACGCGGGGGTCTTCTGCATCGAGCGTGGGCGCGGTGCCGTCGGGCGCGAACTCGATATAGGCCTCATCGAGCAGCAAAAGCGCACCTTCGGGCAGGCTGTCGAGCGCGCGGGCGAGCGCCGCGCCATCGTGCCAGCTGCCCATGGGGTTATCTGGGTTGGCGAGGTAGACGAGCTTGGCATCGGTCTCGCGCGCCCGTGCGAAGAGCGCCTCGGGGTCTTCATGGTCGCCCTTGTAAGGCACCTTGTGGAGCGCGCCGCCGAAGCCTGCGACGTGGTAGTTGAAGGTGGGGTAGGCGCCGTCTGAGGTGACCACCGCATCACCCGGCTCGATCAGCAGCCGCACGAGATAGCCCAGAAGCCCGTCGATCCCCTCGCCCACGAGGATGTTCTCGAGCGCCACGCCATGATGCGCGGCCAGCGCCGCGCGCAGATCGTGGCTGGTGGGGTCGCCATATTTCCAGATCTCCGCGGCCTCGGCGCGCATCGCCTCGATGGCCTTCGGCGAGGGGCCGAAGAGGCTTTCATTGGCGCCGAGCCGGGCCGCGAAGGGCGCACCGCGGGCGCGCTCCTGTTCCTCCGGGCCCACGAAGGGCACGTTGGCTGGGAGACTCCGGGCGAGGCGGGTATAGCGGGGCGCTGTGCTCATGCGCGGGAGTTAGCCCAAGGGTGGCGGCGGGTTCAAGAGCCTGCGCGTTTGCCCCTGCCGCAACGTTGCGGGTGGCGGGGGCGGGCGATTCGGGCTTTGATCGATCCGACAGCAGAGGAGAGATGGCGATGGCACGCGTTTCGGTGGAGATTGCGGACCACGTGGCGGAAGTGACGCTGACGCGGCCCGAGAAGATGAACGCAATGGACCCGGATATGGCCCGCGAGATCGTGGCAGCGGGGCAGGGGCTTGCGGAGGCTGGCATCCGCGCCGTGGTGCTTGCGGGAGAGGGCAAGGCCTTCTGCGCCGGGCTCGACGTGATGAGCTTCGCGAGCCTCGCGCAGGGCGATCCGGAGGCGCTCTTGATGGCCCGCCAATTCGGCGATGCGAACCTCTTTCAGGAGGTTGCGCTGGTGTGGCGCAAGCTGCCGGTGCCGGTGATCGCGGCGATCCATGGCGCCTGCTACGGGGCGGGTTTCCAGCTGGCGCTTGGCGCCGATATCCGCATCAGTGCGCCCGCATCGAAGCTTGCCGTGATGGAGATGAAATGGGGGCTGGTGCCGGATATGGGAGGCATGGCGCTCCTGCCGAGGCTGGCGCGATCCGACGTGATCCGGAGGCTGACCTATACGGCAGAACCGGTGGGAGCGGCGCAGGCGCTGGACTGGGGGCTGGTGACGGAGCTCTCCGACGACCCGCTTCAGGCGGCGCGGGAGATGGCTGTGGGGATCGCGGCGCGCAGCCCTTCGGCGATCCGCGCGGCCAAGCGGCTCATCGGCGCGGCGGAGAGCGGGATGGACGAGGCCGCGGTGCTGCTCGAGGAGAGCCGGGAGCAGGCGGCGCTCATCGGCAAGCCCGAGCAGATGGAGGTGATCGCCGCCAACATGGCGGGCCGTGCGCCGAAGTTCGACTGACGCGAAAAAGGTATTTGAAACAAGAAGAAGCCGGGCCGTGCTGACCTAGCCCAGCTCATCCAGACGAGCGAGGGCGGCGCGCAACTGGGCTTCTTCCTCTTCGCGGGCGCGGAGGTTTTCGCGGGCTTCTTCCACCACCTCCTCGGGGGCGCTTTCGACGAATTTCGGGTTGTTGAGCCGCCCCTTCAGGCCGCCCAGTTCCTTCTCGAGCTTGCCGAGGGTTTTCTCGAGCCGCGCCTTCTCCTCGGCCACGTCGATGACATCGGCCAAGGGCAGGCCGAAGCTGCCGCCTTCGGCGGGAACCGTAATGCAACCCTTTGGAAAGCTTGCGGTTTCCGTGAGGCTCTCGACGCGGGCGAGGCGCTTGATCATGGCTTCGTTGCGGGCCCAGGCGGTGCGGCCCTTCTCGTCGAGCTCGGTGAAGAGGACGGGGATGTAGAGCCCCACCGGCACGTGGACCTGCGCGCGGGCCGAGCGGATGCCTTCGATGAGCGCGATCACCCAGTTCATCTCGCGGTCGGCCTCAGTGTCGATCAGCTCGGCGCCGTAGGTGGGCCAATCGGCGTGAACGAGCATTTTCTCGCGTTTTCCGAGGGTTGCCCAGAGTTCTTCGGTGATGAAGGGCATGATCGGATGGAGCAGGACGAGGCATTGGTCGATCACCCAGGCCATCGTCGCCTGCGTCTCGGCCTTCGCTTCGGGGTCGGCATCTTCGGCCAGAAGGGGCTTCGAGAATTCGACATACCAGTCGCAGACCTTGCCCCAGACGAAGGCGTAGAGCGCGTTGGCAGCGTCGTTGAAGCGGAACTGGGTGAGCGCGGTGTCGACCGTCTCGCGGACACGGGCGGTCTCGCCGATGATCCATTTGTTGACCGTCTGTTTCGCGTCGGTAACACGTCGGTATTCTGTCGGTGCGATCTCGCCGGCCGTTGCGCCGTTCATCTCGGCGAAGCGCGCCGCGTTCCAGAGCTTGGTGCCGAAATTGCGGTAGCCGGCGATGCGTTGCGGCGAGAGCTTGAGGTCGCGCCCCATGGCGGCCATGGCGGTGAGGGTGAAGCGGACGGCATCGGCGCCGAATTCGTCGATCAGCTCCAGCGGGTCGAGCACGTTGCCGAGCGATTTCGACATCTTCTTGCCCTTCTCGTCGCGCACGAGCGCGTGGACATAGACATGATCGAAGGGCCGCTCGCCCACCACGGCATATTGCATCATCATCATCCGGGCGACCCAGAAGAAGATGATGTCGAAGCCGGTGACGAGGACGGAGGTGGGGAAGTATTTCTGCAGCTCCGGCGTGTCCTCGGGCCAGCCGAGGGTGCCGATGGGCCAGAGGCCGGAGGAGAACCATGTGTCGAGCACGTCGGGATCCTGCCAGACGGGATAGACGAGATGGGTGGGATCCTGGCTCGCGGTATACTCGGCGAGGCTTTCGGCCAGCCGGTGCAGCGCCTCTTCGCGGCTCTTGACCTCGACCACCTGCATCGCCTGCAGCGGCACCGGGAGGGAGGCCAGCTTGTTGTGCCAAGCCTCTGTAACGCCGTCGAAATCGGCGGCGCATTCCATCAGGTGGCTGGCATGGCCCTCGTTGAGAAGCCGCAGCATCTCGACCAGATCGAGCGCGCCGTCGCCCTCGTCATCGTGGAAATCGGGATTGCTCAGGTCGAACCCGTACCAGACCGGGATCTGGTGCCCCCACCAGAGCTGCCGGGAGATGCACCACGGCTCGATATTCTCCAGCCAGTTGAAATACACCTTCCGGTCCTGCTCGGGCATGATGTTGACATCGCCCTTGCGCACGGCGTCGATGGCGGGGCCGACGATCTTCCGTGTGTCGACGAACCACTGATCGGTGAGCATGGGTTCGATAACAACCTTCGAGCGGTCGCCGAAAGGCTGCATGATCGGCTTGTTTTCCACGAAAGGCACCATGCGGCTTTCAGATTCCGAACCATCTTCGGACTTATCCGCAGGCGCCTCGACCATTACGGCAAGCCCCTCGGAGGTGATCTGCTCGACCACGCGCTTGCGGGCCTCGAACCGGTCGAGGCCGCGCAGCTCGTCCGGCACGAGGTTCAGCGTGTCGACCTCGGCCTCGGAGAAGGGCGCGCCGCCGGCGATCTCCTGCGCGCGGGCGGCCGCCTCGGCGTAAGGAACACCATCGCTGCGCATATGCGCCTTGGTATCCATCAGGCGATACATCGGGATGCCGCCGCGCGCGGCCACGGCATAGTCGTTGAAGTCATGCGCGCCGGTGATCTTCACGGCGCCCGAGCCGAAATCGGGGTCGGGATAGTCGTCGGTGATGATCGGGATCAGGCGGCGGTGCTCTTTCGGCCCCACGGGGATTTCGCAGAGTTTCCCGACGATTGGCGCGTAACGCTCATCCGAGGGGTGAACCGCCACGGCGCCGTCGCCCAGCATGGTTTCGGGGCGGGTGGTGGCGATGGAGATGTAATCGCGCGTCTCGCGGAAGATCACCTCGCCGTTTTCATCTTTCTCCAAATACTCATAGGTCTCACCGCCCGCCAAGGGGTACTTGAAATGCCACATATGGCCGGGCGTCTCGATGTTCTCGACCTCGAGATCGGAGATGGCGGTTTCGAAATGCGGATCCCAGTTGACCAGCCGCTTGCCGCGATAGATCAGGCCCTTTTCGTACATGTCGACGAAGACCTTGATCACCGCGTCGTGGAAATTGCCCTCTTCGCCCTCGGGCGCGCCCGGCGCGCCGGACATGGTGAAGGCGTTGCGCGACCAGTCGCAGGAGGCGCCGAGGCGCTTCAACTGGTTGATGATTGTGCCGCCCGACTCGGTCTTCCATTCCCAGACCTTCTCGAGGAACTTCTCGCGGCCCATCTCGCGGCGGCTCGCGTTGCCCTCCTGCGCGAGCTTGCGCTCGACCACCATCTGCGTGGCGATGCCGGCATGGTCCTGCCCGGGCTGCCAGAGCGTGTCGTGGCCCTGCATCCGGTGCCAGCGGATGAGGATATCCTGCAGCGTGTTGTTGAAGGCGTGGCCCATGTGGAGCGAGCCCGTCACGTTGGGCGGCGGGATCATGATGGAGAAGGTCTCGGCCCCCTCTTTCGCGTTGGCGCCGGCCTTGAAGCAGCCCGCCTCTTCCCACGCGGCGTAGAGGCGGCTTTCCGCTTTGCCTGCGTCGAATGTCTTTTCCATCGCCATGCTGTTGATCCCTGCCTTTTGGTGCTCAATGGGTCGGGGCCCCGAATACCCAATCGGCGCGCGGAGGGGAAGCGGATATGGCAAGGCGCTTGCAATGAAGGGGCTTTGCGGGGAAGCTTCGGCCATGTCGCAGGATGGCCCCTTTCCGCCGGTGTCGCTGGCCCGTCTCTTCTTCAAGATGGGGGGCTGGGTGGTGGTCATCTTCGGGGCGGTGGTGCTGGTGATCACGCTCGTCTCGCAACTCTCGCTGATGACGGCGGCACGGTTCGACCGCGAAGGCGTGGAGACCCGCGCGCTGGTGACGGAGCGCTACCGGACGGAGAGCGACAGCTACGACAGCGACGACTCGGTGAGCTACTGGCTGACGCTGAACTACGTGACCGAGAGCGGCGAGGAGATCACCAACACGCGCACGGTGGGGCTGGGGGAATACAACCGCATCGCGGAGGGCGACGAGATCGAGATCCGCTACCTGCGGAGCAAGCCGATGCGCGTGGAGGTCACGCGGGGCGGCTTCGAGCAGGGGGCGGCGATGGCCCGGTGGATCGCGCTGGTTGTGGGGGTGCTCTGGCTCGGCGCGCTCTGGATCGTGGGGCGCTGGGCGGTGGAGGCGGTGCGCGCGCGCAAGTTCGGCGAGCACGTGAAGGCCGAGGTGACGGAGGTGTTCCGCACCGCGATCAGCGTGAACAAGAAACCGCGCTACCGGCTGAAATGGAAGGATTACTCGGGCCGGACGGGCCAGAGCCTCCTGCGCCGCAAGGAAGATCTCGACGGGCTCAAGGCGGGCGACACGATCCGGGTCTACAAGGGGTTGAAGCGCCAGTGGTGGGCGGGCGACGTGGGAGACCGGGAGACGCCCTAGGGCGGCGGAATTTTGGAAAATTCCGGGCAGGGAAATTCGAATTTCCCTGCCCGGAATTTTCCAAAATTCCGCCGCCCT
>JAVKDQ010000188.1:0-9776 GCA_040222155.1 Roseovarius sp. | reverse complement strand
GTGCCGGGCTCAGGCGTGCCATGAATGCGCAGGTAGCTGTCGCGGCTGCCCCGGTAGAGGTAGAGGGCGCGTGAGCCCAGCGGGTTCTCCGGGCCCGGCTTCACGCCGCCGGCATGCTGTGCGTAGATGTCGGGATCGCGGCGGATCATGTTCTGCGTGGGCGTCCAGCTCGGCCATTTGGCCTTGCGCCTGATCGTGTAGATGCCCGGGATGTAGAGATCGCCGCGCGCGATGGCCACGCCGTAGCGCATGGCCGTGCCGCCTGGCTCGATATGGTAGAGAAACCGCGCCACCGCATCCACGTGGATGCTGCCCGGCTCCAGACCGGGCCGCGCCTCGACCCGCACCGGCAGGAATCGCGGCTCGAGCCCCCAGGGGTTGGTGGTGGCCGGGTCATACCCGATTGGCGTGACCTGTGCATCCCATTCCGACCAGTCGGATTGCGAGGCGGCGGCGGCACCGCTCGCGGGCAGGATGGCCGCTGCCGAGAAAAGGGCGGATGAGGTCGCGATGAAGTGGCGCCGTGTGAGCATGGAGATAATCCTCGGGGTCGTATCGTGGGTGTGCAGCTTGTCGAATTGCACGACCAGCGCGGCAAGCCTATTCCTTGCCCGAAGGACAATCAAGTTTTCGCCGGCGGGGGTGGCGCGGGTTTCGCGCGGCCGGCCCGGCGGGCAGGCGGCAGGCCGGGCGGCCGGGCGGGTCACGCCCTGCCCTTGTGGCGCTTCGGGGCGACACGGAAATAACGTGTTACACGATTTTCGCGTTTGCGAAATCTGGTAACTTTTAACTTGCGCAAGGACGCGCGAGCACATATACCGACCATGCGGTCGGCTAATTGCGGGAGGATTCGGCTTTGGACGCTCTGATCTGCGACGGTGTGAGAACCCCGATCGGCCGTTATGGCGGCGCGCTCTCCTCCGTGCGCACCGACGATCTGGCTGCCCTGCCCATCGCGGCGCTCATGGCGCGCAATGCGGGGGTGGACTGGGGGCTTGTCGACGAGGTGGTCTATGGCTCTGCCAACCAGGCGGGCGAGGACAACCGCAACGTGGCGCGGATGGCAGCACTTCTGGCCGGGCTGCCGGAAAGCGTGCCGGGCACCACCGTGAACCGGCTCTGCGCGAGCGGGATGGATGCGGTGGGCTTTGCCGCGCGCGGCATCAAGGCGGGCGATTATGCGCTCACCATCGCCGGGGGCGTGGAGAGCATGAGCCGCGCGCCCTTTGTGATGCCCAAGGCCACGACGGCGTTTTCACGCGCAAGTGAGGTGTTCGACACCACCATCGGCTGGCGCTTCGTGAACCCGAAGATGAAGGCGCAATACGGTATCGATTCGATGCCCCAGACCGCCGACAACGTGGCGGAGGAGTTCGGCATCAGCCGCGAGGATCAGGATGCCTTCGCCGCGCGCTCGCAGGCACGCTGGGCGGCGGCGCAGGAGGCTGGGCTCTTCGCCGACGAGATCGCGCCCGTGTCGATCCCGCAGCGCAAGGGTGACCCGGTGGTGGTGGAGACCGACGAACACCCCCGCCCCGGCACCAGCGCCGCCGATCTGGCCCGGCTGCGCGGCGTCAACGGGCCGGAGCTTTCGGTGACGGCGGGCAATGCGAGCGGCGTCAACGATGGCGCGGCGGCGCTGCTCATCGCCTCGCAGGCGGCGGCCGAAGCGCAGGGGCTCACGCCGATGGCGCGGGTGCTGGGCATGGCCTCGGCCGGTGTCGCGCCGCGCATCATGGGCATCGGGCCGGTGCCCGCGAGCCGCAAGATTCTCGAGCGCACGGGGCTCACCATCGAGCAGATGGATGTGATAGAGTTGAACGAGGCCTTCGCGGCGCAGGGCCTTGCCACGTTGCGCCAACTCGGTGTGGCCGACGACGACCCCCGCGTGAACCCCAATGGCGGGGCGATCGCGCTGGGCCATCCGCTCGGCATGTCGGGCGCGCGGCTGGTGCTGACTGCGGCGCATCAGCTTAAGCGCACGGGCGGGCGCTATGCGCTCTGCACCATGTGCGTGGGCGTGGGGCAAGGCACGGCGCTGATACTCGAACGGGTCTGAACCGGAAGGAGCGACAGATGTATGCACAGATGGTGAAATCGGAAGCGACGCAGGACGACCCCGAGAAGCTCGCGGCCTTCCAGGCGCGCATCGACGCGGGCGAGAAGATCGAACCGAAGGACTGGATGCCGGCGGGCTACCGCAAGACGCTCATCCGCCATATCGGCCAGCACGCGCATTAGGAGATAGTGGGGCTATTGCACGAGGGCAACTGGATCACCCGCGCGCCGACGCTCGAGCGCAAGGCTATCCTGCTCGCCAAGGTGCAGGACGAGGCGGGCCACGGGCTTTACCTCTATTGCGCCGCCGAGACACTGGGCGTGAGCCGCGACGAGTTGACCGAGATGCTGCTTGACGGGCGGATGAAATACAGCTCCATCTTCAACTACCCCACGCTGACATGGGCCGATATGGGCGCGGTGGGCTGGCTGGTGGATGGCGCGGCGATCATGAACCAGGTGCCGCTGCAGCGCACCTCCTACGGGCCTTACAGCCGCGCGATGATCCGGATCTGCAAGGAGGAGAGCTTTCACCAGCGGCAGGGCTACCACATCATGATGAAGATGGCGCAGGGCACGCCCGCGCAGAAGCGCATGGCGCAGGATGCGCTGAACCGGTTCTGGTATCCGTCGCTGATGATGTTCGGGCCTTCGGACAAGGACAGCGTGCATTCCGCGCAGTCGATGGCGTGGAAGATCAAGATGAACACCAATGACGAGCTTCGGCAGAAATTCGTGGACCAGACGGTGCCGCAGGCGGAATATCTCGGCCTCACCGTGCCGGACGAGACCCTCAGATGGAACGAGGAGAAGGGCGGCTACGATTTCGCCGAGCCGGACTGGACGGAGTTCTTCGAGGTGCTGAAGGGCAACGGGCCCTGCAACAGGGAGCGCCTCGCCGCGCGCAACAAGGCGTGGGACGAGGGCAAATGGGTGCGCGACGGGCTTCTGGCCCATGCCGAGAAGCGCGCCGCGCGCAAGGTCGCGGCGGAATAGCCGCGCCGGGGCCATCAGATAATCGCAGGAGCAGAGCATGAGTTCTCCCAACGCCGCCTATCCCGACACGCCCGGCCAGAGCGCGAAGCCCAGGCGCCATGAATGGCCGCTCTGGGAGGTTTTCATCCGGGGCCAGCACGGCATGAGCCACCGCCATGTGGGCTCGCTTCACGCGCCCGATGCGGAGATGGCGATAAGGAATGCCCGCGATGTCTATACCCGCCGCAACGAGGGCGTGAGCATCTGGGTGGTCGAGGCGCGGCATATCGCGGCCTCGAGCCCCTCGGAGAAAGGTCCGCTCTACGAGCCGTCCGAGAGCAAGGTCTACCGCCACCCGACCTTCTACGACATCCCCGACGACGTGGGGGCGATGTGATGGAGGCGCGCGACGGCCAGCTCTTCGAGTTCCTCTGCCGGATGGGCGACAACACGCTCGTGCTGGGGCATCGGGTGTCCGAGTGGTGCGGCCATGCGCCGGTGCTGGAGGAGGATATCGCGCTCGCCAATACCGCGCTCGACCTGATCGGCCAGACGCAGATGTGGCTGGGGCTCGCGGCGGAGGTCGAGGGCGAGGGGCGGAGCGCCAACGATCTGGCCTTTCTCCGCGACGTCTGGGATTTCCGCAACCTGCTGCTGGTGGAGCAGCCCAACGGCGATTTCGGGCAGACGATCATGCGGCAGTTCCTCTTCGATGCGTGGCATCTGCTGATGCTGAAGGGGCTGACCGAGAGCACCGAGCCGCGCGTGGCGGAGATCGCCACGAAGGCGGTGAAGGAGGTGCAGTACCATGTGGAGCGTTCCGCCGACACGGTGATCGGGCTGGGGGACGGCACCTCGGAGAGCCATGCGCGGATGCAGAAGGCGCTCGACCTGCTCTGGCCCTACGTGGGCGAGATGTTCGTGGCCGATGCGCTCGACTCGGCACTGGCCGAGGCCGGCATCGCGCCCGACCCGGCGAGCCTGCGGGCGGAGTATGACGCGCATCTGGAGACAGTGATGGGCGAGGCGACGCTCACGCTTCCCGAGAGCGGCTTTGCCCAGAAGGGCGGCAAGTCGGGCGCGCAGCATTCCGAGCATCTGGGGCATATGCTCGCGCAGATGCAGTGGCTCCAGCGCGCCTATCCGGGAGCCTCGTGGTAACATGCGCCCCGGGACGGAGGAGATCTGGCGCTGGCTCGACGCGGTGCCCGACCCGGAGATCCCGGTGATCTCGGTGGTGGATCTGGGCATCGTGCGCGAGGTGGCCTGGGCGGGCGACACGCTGGAAGTGGCGGTGACGCCCACCTATTCGGGCTGCCCCGCCACTTCGGTGATCGCGATGGATATCGAAACCGCGCTGCGAGACCGGGGCGTGGGCGACATCCGCATCAAGACGCAGATCAGCCCGCCCTGGACAACCGACTGGCTCTCGGAGAAGGGCCGCGCGCGGCTCGAGGAATACGGCATCGCGCCGCCGCGCGCGGCGGGCGGCCCCGAGCGCTGCCCGCATTGCCACTCCACGCAGGTGATCCGGATCAGCCAGTTTGGCTCGACGCCCTGCAAGGCGCAATGGCGCTGCTCCGAGTGTCTGGAGCCTTTCGACTATTTCAAGTGCATCTGAGGAGAGCGCCGATGGCCCGCTTTCATCCGCTGGAGGTTACCGAGGTGCGCAAGACCATCCGCGACGCGGTGGTCGTGACGCTGAAGCCGCAGAATGGCGGTGATTTCGACTTCATCCAGGGGCAATACCTGACCTTCCGCCGCGCCTTCGACGGCACCGAGCTGCGCCGCTCCTATTCGATCTGCGCAGGCCGCGACGAGGGCGTGCTGCAGGTGGGGATCAAGAAGGTGGAGGGCGGCGCCTTCTCGACATGGGCCAACGAGGAGCTCGCGCCCGGCATGGTGCTCGAGGCGATGGCGCCGATGGGCAGCTTTCACACCCCGCTCGAGCCGGGGCGGGCGAAGAACTATCTGGGCTTCGCCGGGGGCTCGGGCATCACGCCGGTGCTCTCGATCCTCAAGACGGTGCTGGCGCGCGAGCCGGAGAGCCATTTCACGCTGGTCTATGCCAATCGCGGCGTGAACACGATCATGTTTCGCGAGGAGCTCGAAGACCTCAAGAACCTGCATATGGGCCGGCTTACGGTGATCCATGTGCTCGAAAGCGACGCGCAGGAGATCGACCTCTTCACCGGGCGGGTCGATGCCGCGAAATGCGCGGCGCTCTTTGCCCACTGGATCGACGTGGGCAGCGTCGATACCGCCTTCATCTGCGGGCCAGAGCCGATGATGCTGGGCATCGCGCAGGCGCTCAAGGAGCACGGGCTTGCCGAGGAGCAGATCAAGTTCGAGCTCTTCGCCAGCGCGCAGCCGGGGCGGCTCGGGGCGCGCGCGGCCTCGAAGGCGGGCGCGCGGGCCGCGCGGGCCACCGAGGCGGTGATCACGATGGATGGCGCGGCGCGGACGCTCTCGATGGACAAGGACCAGTCGATCCTCGATGCGGCGCTCGAGAACGCGCTCGACGCGCCTTTCGCCTGCAAGGCGGGGGTGTGCTCGACCTGCAAGTGCAAGCTGCTGGAGGGCGAGGTGGAGATGGTCGCCAACCACGCGCTCGAGGATTACGAGGTGGCGCAGGGCTATATCCTGTCCTGCCAGTCCTACCCCGTGACTGACCGGGTTGTGGTGGATTACGATCAATAGGAGCGGGCCCATGTCCGATGCGATGGAGCTTTCCGACTATCTCGCCCGCGGGGGCCGGCTCACCAACCCCGCCAACGTGCCAGCGCGCTACCGGGCGGAGCTGATGCGGATGATGGCCACCTTCGTCGATAGCGAGCTGGCCGGCGCGGCGGGCTTCGCCGATGTGATCAACGCGGGCCCCGGCATCAAGGAGCGCATCGCGGCGGCGAAGATCGTGCTGGAAAAGACCGACCACGCTGACCGGGTGCTGCGGCTGATGGGCGAGTTCGGCGCCAATACCGCGCGCTACGCCACCCATCATCCGTGGACGGACCGCCTGCCCCGCGACACCCCGCCCGGCACCGCGCGCAGCGCGCATGACATGCGGCTCTCGGTGCTGAACTATCCGCTCGAGGGCTGGACGGATGCGGTGGTGATGAACCTGCTCATGGGCCATGCCGTCTGCGTGCAGCTGAGCGAATTCACGGGGTGTTCCTACCAGCCCTTCGCCGAGGCGATCCGCGAGATCCTGCCCCGCGAGCGCCGCCACACGGAGCTGGCGGCCGAAGGCGTGGAGCGGCTGGTGGAGGCCGGCGAGCGGGAGGTGATCGAGGCCAGCGTCGGCTACTGGTGGCCGAGGGTGAGCGAGAGCTTCGGCGCGGGGGCCACGGCGCGGACCGAGGCGCTGAAAGGACTGGGGCTCAGGCGGCGGAGCAATGCGGAATTGCAGGCGCTCTGGGTGGAGGAGGCGACCGGGGCGCTGGAGGCGTTGGGGGTGAAGCGGGGTTGAACCGCTGGTTCCGGAGCCGCACAATCGCCGACCCGCGGGGTGGCGATCCGGCTTTTGGCAAAGGCGCTTTATGGCGCAATTTTCGCTGAACGGTCGAGCGGTGAGACAGCGGCAGCCAATCGCCGCCCCGGGGGGCGGGTCGGCGATGGCGCGGCGGGGCTGACGCCCCTTGATTCCGCGCCAGGGGAATTGGTAACCGGGGCTTCCGGTGTTCGTTCCGAGCAATTCAGCCTCATGTCTCTCCGTTGCTGCCCCGGGGAGCGGGTGTGCGATTCCGCGCCGGAGCGCTCGGGATCAGGGGCTCGCCCTCACAACCCCTCAACCCCCTTCAACGTCAGCCGTGTCACCAGCTCCGCATACTCCTCCCGCGCGCGGCGGTCGGCGGAGCGGTTCCACATGTAGAACCAGTTGATCATCCCGAAGACCGACATCACCGTGGCCTTGAGCTTCCTCGGCTCGCCCTCGAAAACGCCCGGCGCGATGCGCGCCACCACGCCGCTCATCTGCGCGACCATGTCGCGCTGGTAGGATTTCAGGATCTCCTGCTGGCCCGGCTCGAGCAGCGCGATGCCCTCGGTCTGGATCTTGTGCTCATGGTCCATGCCTTCGTAGGCGAGCAGCGTCTCCGCGACGATCCGGCCCAGCTGCTCGCCCGGCGCAAGCCCCGCCAGCGGCAGCCCCGCCACCCGGTCGCGCAAGGCAGAGAGGTAGCTGTCGAGAATGTCGAAGAGCAGCGCGTCCTTGCCGGGGTAATAGTGGTAGATATTGGCCTTCGAGATCCCGCATTCGCGCGCCACCATAGCCATGGAGGCGCGGGCGAAGCCGTGCTCGGCGAAGACGCGCGCGGCCTCCTTGAGAATATGCGCGCGCTTGGCGTCGTGATCCTTGGCGATGGGGCGCGACACGGGCTCAGCCCTTGCGGCGGTTGTCGACCACCCGCACCGCCTTGCCCTGGCTGCGGGCCACCGAGCCTGGATCGCCCACGACCACCTCCACCGAGACGCCCACCATATCCTTCACATGCTTGGTGAGCATCCGCGCGGCGGCATCCTTCGAGGCCTCGCCCGCGGCGTTCGGGCTGGCCTCGACATGCACGCGCATCGCATCCATGCGGCCCGAGGTATAGAGCTCGATCTGGAAATAGGGGGCGAGCCCGCCCGTGGCCATCACCTGCTCCTCGATCTGGGTGGGGAAGACATTGACGCCGCGCAGGATGATCATGTCGTCCGAACGCCCGGTGATCTTTTCCATCCGTCGCATCGTGCGCGCCGTGCCGGGCAGGAGCCGGGTGAGATCGCGGGTGCGGTAGCGGATCATCGGCATGCCCTCCTTGGTGAGGGTAGTGAAGACAAGCTCGCCCTCCTCGCCATCGGGCTTCACCTCGCCTGTCACCGGGTCGATGATTTCGGGATAGTAGTGATCCTCCCAGATGTGCAGCCCGTCCTTGGTCTCGACGCATTCGTTGGCGACACCCGGGCCCATGATCTCGCTCAGGCCATAGATGTCGACCGCGTGCATGTCGAAGGCCTCCTCGATCTCGCGGCGCATGGCGTTGGTCCAGGGTTCGGCGCCGAAGATGCCCACCTCGAGCGACGAGGCGCGCGGGTCGAGCCCGGCCTTGTGGAAGCCCTCGAGGATGTTGAGCATGTAGGAGGGTGTCACCATGATGCCCTTGGGCGCGAAATCGGTGATGAGGTTGATCTGGCGCTCGGTCTGGCCGCCGCCCATGGGCACCACGATGCCGCCCAGCTTCTCGATTCCGTAATGCGCGCCAAGCCCGCCAGTGAAGAGCCCGTAGCCATAGGCGTTGTGCACCATGTCGCCGCGCCTGAGCCCCGAGGCGCGCAGACTGCGGGCGAGCGTGGTGGCCCAGACCTCGATGTCGCCTTGCGTGTAGACCACCACGGTGGGCTTGCCCGTGGTGCCCGAGGAGGCATGGATGCGCACCAGCTTCTCGCGCGGCACGGCCGACATGCCGAAGGGATAGGCATCGCGCAGGTCGGATTTGTGGGTGAAGGGGAACTTCGCCAGATCGCCGAGTTCCTTGAGGTCGTCGGGGTGCACCCCCGCCTCGTCGAAGCGCTTGCGGTAGAGCGGCACGTTCTCGTAGGCGTGCCGGAGCGACCATTTGAGCCGGTCGAGCTGGAGGGCCGCGATCTCGTCGCGGCTGGCGATCTCGATGGGCTCCAGATCGGCCTTGGCCGGGGTCAGGTCTTTCATGTCGGGTCTCCTCCCGGCTGGTCTTCGTCGAAAAGCTGGCCGCGGATGGCGCGCGACATGCCGCGCATCTCGGCGATGACCGCGCCCTCCTGATTGGTCACGCGGATGTCGTAGAGGCCGCTGCGCCCGGTCAGCGACACCTCGCGCGCGGCGGCGGTGAGCCTGTCGCCCTTGCGGCCCGGCGCGATGAAGCTGATCGTGCAATGCTGCGCCACAGTGGCCTGGTTGCGGCTGTTGCAGGCGAAGGCGAAGGTGCTGTCGGCCAGCGAGAAGATGATGCCGCCGTGGCACATGCCATGCCCGTTGCAATGGTGGGCGGCCACCTCGAGCGACATCACGGCCACGCCCTCGCCCGTATTCTCGAGCGTCATGCCCAGCCATTGCGAGGCCGCATCGCCCTGCCACATCGCCTCCGCCGAGGCCTTGGCGCGCTCGTCCGGTGTCATGCTCATGCTCCCCTGAAGCGCGGCGCGCGTTTTTCGAGGAAGGCGGAGACGCCCTCGGCGTAATCCGCGCTTTCGCCACAGGTCTTCATGAAACCGGCCTCCAGTTCGAGATGGGCGTCGAGCGTGTCGGTGGCGGCGGCGTGGATGGCGTGCTTGGTGAGGCCGAAGCCCAGCGTGGGGCCGTTGGCGAAGCCCTCGGCCATCGCCCGCGCCTCCGCCATGAGCGCGTCATCCTCCAGGCATTTCCAGATGAGGCCCCAGTCTGCCGCGCGCTCCGCCGGAAGCGGCTCGGCGGTGAAGGCGAGGCCCTTGGCGCGCGCCTCGCCGAGGAGGCGCGGCAGGTGCCAGCTTCCGCCGGTATCGGGAATGAGCCCGACCTTGGCGAAGGACTGGATGAATTTCGCGCTGCGCGCGGCCAGCACTATGTCGCAGGCCAGCGCGAGGTTGGCGCCGGCGCCGGCGGCCACGCCGTTGACCGCGCAGATCACCGGGAAATCGAGCGCGCGGATCAGGCGGACGAGGGGGGCGTAGAAGCTGCGCACGGTGGCGCCGAGGTCGGGCGGGCCGTCCATCTTCGAGGGGTCGCGGTCGCCCAGGTCCTGGCCCGC
>JAVKDQ010000187.1:0-15416 GCA_040222155.1 Roseovarius sp. | reverse complement strand
GATCTGGTCATACGCCTTGAACTCGCCGAACTGCTTGGTGATCGCTGCGGTCAGCGTCGTCTTGCCGTGGTCAACGTGACCAATCGTGCCGATGTTCACGTGCGGTTTCGAACGGTCGAACTTTTCCTTTGCCATGTCTCGCCTTTCCTTTTCTGGCATCCTCCATCCGGGATGGAGGCAGTGATCTGTGTGTCGTGAAGCAGTCGCCGAAGATGTCGTATTCCTCAGCGAAGACCTTACGCGCTTTTCTTGCCGCGTCATGCGCGACCGTGTCGGCTTTGTCGGCCCGGGGCGTCTTGCGAATATGCCCCATCCGCGCCGAGGTTCCGGTGAGCTCGACCACGTAGTCTTCCAGCTCGTCCAGCTCGCGAATGTCGAAGATCCGGTCGTAGTAGTCTGCGTCCTCGCCGAGAAAATGCGTCAGCGGGAGGAGGTGCAGCTTCATGAACGGATGCGCGTCGCGATAGGCCTCGACCTTCTCGACGAACTCCTCGACCTCGGGCTGCGGGTTGAGCCCTGCGCGCATCAACGCATCGGACACGCCCCGCGCCTCGATCTCGGACTTTCGGCCGGCCTTCTTGGGGATGAACTTGTCATAGAAGAACGACACCATCCGCTCTGCCGGGTCGCGAACCACCGCGATCTTGCGGAAGTTCGCCACTTTATCGAGAGGGTGCTTTTCGAAGGCGCGCATCTTGACCACCTCGTGCAAGCCGATCTTCCGCCCATCCACCACGTAGGGCCGGAACGCGAAGCCGTTTTGCACTTCGAAGAGAAATGCAATCACGGACGTACTTCCGCATTTCGGCACCGGGAAGTAGCTGAGCTTATGATCGAACAGATGCATCGGTTTGTCGTCTGCAGCCTAGGACTGGCACCCTTTCATCACGCGTATTTCGCCTGGATCTCTTCCGAGATGTTCGCCGGAACCGGATCGTAATGCGAGAACTGCATCGTGAACTGCGCGCGGCCCGAAGACATCGAACGCAGCGTGTTGATGTAGCCGAACATGTTCGCGAGCGGAACGTTGGCAGCGATCGCGATGGCGTTGCCACGCGGCTCCTGCCCGGACACCTGGCCGCGGCGGCTGGTGAGGTCGCCAATGATGCCGCCGGTATATTCTTCCGGGGTCACCACCTCGACCTTCATGATCGGCTCGAGCAGTTTCGCGCCGGCCTTGCGGAGGCCTTCACGCATGCACATGCGCGCGGCGATCTCGAAGGCCATGACAGACGAGTCCACATCGTGGAACTTGCCGTCGATCAGCGCGACCTTGAAGTCGATCACCGGGAAGCCCGCGAGCGGGCCGCTGTCCATGACGCTCTGGATACCCTTCTCGACGCCGGGGACGTATTCCTTCGGCACCGAACCGCCCACGATGCGGCTCTCGAAGGAATAGCCTTCGCCCGGCTCGGTGGGAGAGATGATCATCTTCACCTCGGCGAACTGGCCCGAACCACCCGACTGTTTCTTGTGGGTGTAGGTGTGTTCCACCTCGCGGCCGATGGTCTCGCGGTAAGCCACCTGCGGCGCGCCGATATTGGCGTCCACCTTGAACTCGCGGCGCAGACGATCCACCAGGATGTCGAGGTGAAGCTCGCCCATGCCCTTCATGATGGTCTGGCCCGACTCGAGGTCGGTTTCGACGCGGAAGGAGGGGTCTTCGGCGGCAAGCCGCGCGAGGCCCTGGCTCATCTTCTCCTGGTCGCCCTTGGTCTTGGGCTCGACGGCGATCTCGATCACCGGCTCCGGGAAGGTCATGGTTTCGAGCACCACCTGCGCCTTGGGGTCGCAGAGCGTGTCGCCGGTGGTGGTGTCCTTCAGGCCCGCCAGCGCGATGATGTCGCCCGCGAAGGCCTCTTCGATTTCCTCGCGGTTGTTGGAGTGCATCATCATCATCCGGCCGATGCGCTCTTTCTTGCCCTTCGTCGAGTTCTGCACGGTGTCACCCTTGCGTATGATGCCCGAGTAGATGCGCGTGAAGGTGAGCGAGCCCACGAAGGGGTCGTTCATGATCTTGAAGGCAAGGCCCGAGAACGGCATCGAGTCGTCCGCGCGGCGGGCGATGTTGCGGGTCTCGGTCTCGTCATCGGGTGAGAAGCCCATGTAATCGACCACGTCGAGCGGGCTCGGCAGGTAATCGACCACGGCGTTGAGCAGCGGTTGCACGCCCTTGTTCTTGAAGGCCGAGCCTCCCAGAACCGGCACGAAGCTGAGCGACAGGCAGCCCTTGCGGATGAGCTTGCGCAGGGTCTGCACGTCGGGCTCATTGCCTTCGAGGTACTCCATCATCGCGTCGTCATCCATCTCGACCGCGTTCTCGACGAGGTTCGAGCGCCATTCGTCGGCGAGATCCTTGAGTTCGTCGCGGATGGGCTGACGGGTCCAGCTTGCGCCGAGGTCTTCGCCGCGCCAGGTCCACTCTTCCATGGTGACGAGGTCGATGAGGCCTTCCAGCTCGCTTTCCGCACCGATCGGCAGGGCCACGGGCACAGGCTTGGCGCCGGTGCGGTCCTCGATCATGCGCACGCAGTTGAAGAAGTCGGCGCCGATCTTGTCCATCTTGTTGACGAAGACGATGCGCGGCACCTTGTAACGGTCGGCCTGGCGCCACACCGTTTCGGTCTGGGGTTCGACACCGGCATTGGCGTCGAGCACGCAGATCGCGCCGTCGAGCACGGCGAGCGAGCGCTCCACCTCGATGGTGAAGTCAACGTGGCCGGGCGTGTCGATGATGTTCATCCGATACTTGGTGTCGGAGGTGCCATCCTTCGTCGGGTCTTCCTGCCACTGCCAGAAGGTGGTGGTGGCGGCGGAGGTGATGGTGATGCCGCGCTCCTGCTCCTGCTCCATCCAGTCCATCGTGGCTGCACCATCGTGCACCTCGCCGATGTTGTGGGATTTGCCGGTGTAGAACAGGATACGCTCCGAGCAAGTGGTTTTGCCGGCATCGATGTGAGCCATGATGCCGAAGTTGCGGTAGCGTTCGAGCGGATAATCGCGTGCCATAACAGAGTGCCTCTAGGGGTTTACCAGCGGTAGTGGCTGAAGGCCTTGTTGGCTTCGGCCATCTTGTGGGTGTCTTCGCGTTTCTTCACGGCCGAGCCGCGCGAGTTGACGGCGTCGAGCAGCTCGCCTGCGAGGCGCTCTTCCATCGTGTTCTCGTTGCGGCCGCGGCTCGCGGTGATGAGCCAGCGGATCGCCAGCGCCTCACGGCGCTCGGGGCGCACCTCGACGGGCACCTGGTAGGTGGCGCCACCAACCCGGCGGGAGCGCACCTCGACCGACGGCTTGATGTTGTCGAGCGCCTCGTGGAAGATCTCCACCGGCGCGCGCTTCACCTTGCTCTCGACCCGGTCGAGCGCGTTGTAGACGATCTTCTCGGCAACGGATTTCTTGCCGTCGATCATCAGGTTGTTCATGAACTTGGTCAGAACCCGGTCGCCATACTTGGCGTCGGGCAGGATCTCGCGTTTTTCAGCAGCGTGACGACGGGACATGGATGGTTCCTCTTACTTCGGACGCTTGGCGCCATATTTCGAACGGCGCTGCTTACGGTCTTTCACGCCTTGCGTGTCGAGCACGCCGCGCAGGATGTGGTAGCGCACGCCCGGAAGGTCTTTCACCCGGCCGCCGCGGATGAGCACAACGGAGTGCTCCTGCAGGTTGTGGCTCTCGCCGGGGATGTAGCTGATCACCTCGAAACCGTTGGTCAGGCGCACCTTGGCAACCTTCCGCATGGCCGAGTTCGGCTTCTTCGGCGTCGTGGTATAGACGCGCGTGCAGACGCCGCGCTTCTGCGGGCAGCCCTGCAGGTGCATCGACTTCTGGGCTCTTGTTTTCGGCTGCCGCGGTTTGCGGATCAGCTGCTGGATCGTTGGCATTCCGGTCTCTTTCCCGTCTCTCAACACATGTGTTGCACGCTCGCGCATGCGGTTTCGTCAAATTCCTGCGCGCTTCACGCGTCCGCAAAACGCAAATGCCGCATGCGTACCGTGCAACCTGCTGGTACGACGCGGTGGGCATTCAGAGGATCGGGGCGCTCAAACGGCCCGGATCATGACCACTACAGTTCTGATATCGGCGCAGGGGGGAAGCCCCCTCAGGCCGGGATGGAGCGGCGTATAGGGGGAGTCGGATGGGTTGTCAACAGCCACGGGCGCACCCTCGCGCGGGCGCAAGGCAGCCTGCGCGAGGGTGCAAGGCTCTAGAGCCCGCGGGGCCTGACACGGGCCGATTGGGCATAGCGCCACGCCCGCGCCACGCGCGCCTCGCGCCAGATCGTGAAGAGCCCGCAGCCCACCACGATGGCCGCGCCGAGAAAGGTGAGCGGCGCGGGCCATTCGCCGAAAAGCACGAACCCCAGCAGGAGCGCCCAGATCAGGCTGGTATAGCGGAACGGCGTGACGAAGGAGATCTCGCCCACCCGCATCGTCATGATCGAGAAGAGATAGCCGCCGATGATCATCACCGCCGCGCCCGCGGTCACGGCCAGCGCCGGCCCGTCCATCGGCGCCCAGTCCCCCGCGAGGCTCGCAAGGCCGAAGACGCTCATGATCGTGAGCGAGGTGATGAGCGTGACGAAGATCGAGGGCGTCTCCGCCGAGAGCCGCCGCGTCACCAGATCGCGCAGGGTCACGCAGGCCACCGCCGCCAGCCCGTAGAGCGAATAGATGGTGAAATCATCCGCCCCCGGCCGCACGATCAGCAGCACGCCGCAGAAGCCCGCGAGAATCGCCGTCAATCGCCGCCAGCCCACCGGCTCGCGCAGGAAGAGCGCCGCCGCGAGCGTGATGGTGAGCGGCAGCGCCTGCATGATCGCGGTGACATTGGCGATGGGCATGTTGAAGAGCGCGGTGAGAAAGAAATAGGCCGCGCCGGTCTCGGCCACCATGCGCCAGAAGACGAGCCAGGCGTCACGGCGGGAAAGCCGCGCCCAGAGCGCCCCCATCCGCCACGCCAGCACCGCGACGGCCGCCGAGGTGAGCACACCGCGCAGGAAGAGAAGCTGGTAGAGCGGAATCTCGTCTGCCAGCGTCTTCATCAGGGCGTCGTTGAACGTGAAGCAGGCCATCGAGCCCATCATCAGGAGCACGCCGGTCAGATTGTCGGAACGGGCCATTCGGCAGCTTTCGCAAGGTCTTCGAGTGCCGGGCTGTCCGGCACCGGCGCAACAGTGAGTATTTGGAGAAAGGCGAAAGTGCAACTGCGCCGCGCCGCGCCGCTCTCAGTAGGCCAGCGCCCCGGTGATCTGGGCATGGAGCGCCGGGTTGGCGGCCACCACCCCCTCGACCTGCGGATGCGGGTTGTTGAAGCGCAGCGGCCGGCCCGCCCGGTCCGAGGTGGCGGCACCCGCCTCGCGCAGGATGAGATCGCCCGCCGCCACGTCCCATTCCCACGTGGGCCTGAGCGTGAACATCGCGTCGAACCGCCCTTCCGCCACGATGGAGAGCCGGTAGGCCAGCGAGGGGCGATAGACGCGCGTCACGTCGGGCACCGCGCCGTCGCGCCAGTGCTGCGGCTGGTAGCCGGGCTTGGCGGCGAGCACCGAGGCGCCGGCCAGCTCCCGCCGGGGCGTGGCGCGGATCGGCGCGCCGTTGCGCGTGGCGCCCTCGCCCGCGGCGGCGGCATAGAGCATGTCACGCGCGGGCAGGTAGACAACCGCCGCCGTGGGGATGCCATCCTCGACCACGGCGAGCGAATGCGCCCATGTGCCCGAGCCCTCGATGAAGCTGCGGGTGCCGTCGATCGGGTCGATGATGAAGGCGCGGCGCGTCTCGAGCCGCGCGGGGCCGTCCTCGGTTTCCTCCGAAAGCCAGCCGTAATCGGGGCGCCCGGCGCGCAGCATGTCGTGGAGCACCTCGTTCACCGCCAGATCGGCCTCGGTGACAGGGCCCAGCCCCTCGGGCTTTTCCCATTGCCGCGCCGTCTCGCCGGAATAGCGCAGCGCCACCTCGCCCGCCGCCCGCGCGGCCTCGATCAGCAGAGGCAGGTCAGCTGCCGGCAAGGGTGAGCCCCTCCACCAGCAGCGAGGGCACCACGCGCGACAGATGCGGGCGCGCGTCGTTCGCGGGGGTGATGCGCATCAGCATCTCGGGCAGGCTGCCGGCGACCGTGCATTCGTTGACCGGGTAGGCGATCTCGCCGTTCTCCACCCAGAAGCCCGAGGCCCCGCGCGAATAGTCGCCGGTATTGGGGTTGATGGTGGAGCCGATCATCGAGGTCACGAGCAGCCCCGTGCCCATCTCCGCAAGCAGCGCGTCGCGGCTCTTCTCGCCCTGCGTCAGCGCCACGTTCCAGCTTGAGGGGCTGGGCGGCGCCGAGGTGGAGCGCCGCGCATTGGCGGTAGAGGCCATGCCCAGCTTGCGCGCGGTGGCAAGGTCGAGCACCCAGCCGGTGAGCACGCCGTTGTCCACCAGCGCCCGCTTCGCGGTGGGCAGCCCCTCGGCGTCGAAAGGCCGCGAGGCCGAGGCGCGGGGGCGGTGCGGGTCTTCCACGAGGCTCAGATGCGCGGGCAGCACCGGCTCGCCCATCCTGCCCAGAAGCCACGACGCCCCGCGCGCCACCGAGGCGCCATTGGCCGCCACCAGCAGATGGCCGATGAGCGAGGCCGCGATCCGCTCGTCGAAGAGCACGGGGTAAGCCCCGGTGCGCGGCTTTCGCGCCCCCAGGAGCGCCGCCGCGCGCTGGCCCGCACTGAGCCCGATCTCCTCCGGCGCCCGCAGATCGGCGCGGAAGATGCGGCTGTCGCCGTCGCCATCGCGCTGCATGCCGGTTCCGGTGCCCGCGATGGCGGTGCAGTAGAGCCCGCTGTCAGTGCGGGTGTAGCCGCCGGCAAACCCGTTGGTGGCGGCCATGTGCACATGCCGACGCGACCACATCGCGCTTGCCGATTGCACCTGGCTCACGCCCGTTACGCCGAGCGCGGCGGCTTCGGCCTCGAGCGCCGCCTCCTTCAGCGCATCGGGCGCGGGTTCTTCCGCGGGGTCGGCCAGCTCGAGCGCCGCCAGGTCGCAACCCTGCCCCAGCTCGCCCGGCTCGGCCAGCCCGGCAAAGGGGTCTGCCGGCGCCTCGCGCGCCATGGCCACGGCCCGTTCGGCCAGCGCGCGGATGGTTTCCGGCTTGGTATCGGAGGCCGAGACGCAGGCCTGCCGCCCGCCGGTCAGCACCCGCAGCCCGATATCGGTGCCTTCCGAGCGCTCGGCCTTTTCCAGCGTCGCGGCCCGCACGTCGATCGCGAGCGCGCTGCCGGAGAGCGCCATGGCATCGGCCTCCTCGGCCCCGGCCTTGCGCGCCGCCTCGAGAAGAGCCGCGGTGATCGCCTCTGGCGTGACTGTCATGAAACCCCCTATTCGGTTGAGCGAAACAGGTAGTCCGGGCGGCGCGGCTTCGCAAGGCCGCAGGCACCCGCGCCCCCCCGCCAAACGCGAAAGGCCGCGGGCGGCGCCGCGGCCTTTGCCATCGGGCGTCTCAGCCCGTCACTTGATGCGCTGACCGTTGGCGAGGATCTGCCCGTCGCTCTTGACCTCGATCTTCGAGTTCAGCGTGTCGGGCGCATCGCCCGGCACCGCGAAGAGCCCCATCATCATCCGCGCGCCACTGGCCTGATCCTCGGGCACGAGCCCCATCGACACCAGCGTATCCAGAAGCGCGTTGCCGCCCACCAGCGTGAGGTTCAGCGCCCCATCCGGCGCCGGAAGGCCCTCGAAGGTGGTCAGGTCGGTATTGTCGAAGGTGAAGGCGCCCTCGCCGGTCAGTTCGGCACCGGCGACCGAAACGGTGAGGCCGTTGATGTCGAGCGAATTGATCTCGCCGGGCATCACCTCGCCGGAATCGATGTCTTCCATCTGCGCGGGGTCGAACAGGTCGACGAAGAGCTTGATCGCGCCGCTCAGATCGAACGACACGGTCGCCGGGTTGCGCGGGATCTGGCCCGCCGGGTCGACAAGGCCCCAGATCATGTCGGAGGTGGTGAACCCGCCGAGCGTCATCGCGAGGGCGAAATCCTGCGTGTCCTCCGAGGCGCTGACCGGCATCTTGATGTTGAAGCCGCTCTGCTCCGCCGCGATATCCACGGGGAAGGGCAGCTCGCTGCCGGCCACCGTGATCGCCACGCCGCGCGCGTCGCCCGCGTAGAGCAGCTGCGAGGCATCCATCGCCACGCGCATGCTGCCGCCGTCGGAGCTCGAGGCCGCCTGCGACATCTCCTCGCCATCCTGGAAGTCGAACTCCGTGGTCGCGCCTTCATAGGAGAAGGTGCCGTCAAAGCCGAACCCAGCGTCGAGCATCGCCGTCATGTCGCTCGAATCCATGTCTTCCGGCAGGCTGGCGGAGCCGCGGAAATCCATGCTCTCGGCGGTGCCCCGCATCACGAAGCTGCCCTCGCCTTCAGGGTCGTTGACGTCGATGAGGTATTGCAATGCGCCCGAAGAGATCTTCTGAACGCTTTCGCGCATCTCGCCGATCTTCATCTCGGTGGAGCCGCTCACATTGGCAAGCGTCAGCTCCATCGTTCCGAACTCCTCCATCGGCACCTCTCCACCCTCGACCGAGAGGGTATCGAGCGAGATGCCGACCATCGCCGCCGAATAGGCATAGAGCAACTCGTCCGGGTCGCCCGACACGGTGATCGAGAGCCCCTTGGTGGCGTAGTTGATCCCGATATCGGCCTGCTCGCCATCCGGCCCCTCCACCAGCACGTCGATCGGCAGATCGTTGGGAATGGAGATCGACACGGTGCCGTCGCCATTGTCGGTGAAAGACATCTCGCCCATCGTCATGGTGATGGTCGTGTCCTCTTCGGGGATCGCCATCATCATCTCGGCATCGGTGATCACCAGCGTGTCGCCATCGCGCGTTTCGGTGGCCGTCATCTCGTAGCCGGCGGCTTCCATGTAGGCGCGCCAATCGGCCCAGACCTGCTCCGCCGACACATCGGCAAGGGCCGCCGATCCGCCGAGGAGCACGCTCAAGGCTGCCGCCGAAGTTGCGGTCGTTTTCCAGGATGTCATCGTCAACCCTTTCGTTTTCCAAATTCGCGTGTAGCTTCGGGCCAAGCAGGTGCCGGGTCAAGGGGGTGATGTCCCCGCGTCGCGCCCTTCGGGTGCAGTATGGCCTTTGGCGTCACAAGACATGGAGAAGTTGACATGAATATGACGGGCAAGACCGTTCTGATCACCGGCGCGAGCCGCGGCATCGGCGCGGCGGCCGCGCGCGCCTTCGCCGAGGCCGGCGCCAACGTGGCGCTCACCGCACGCGGCCGCGAGGCCATCGCCGAGCTTCAGGGCGAGATCGGCCCACGCGCCATCGCCATTCCCTGCGACGTGAGCCGATACTGGGAGATCGAGGCCGCGACAGAGGCCTGCGTCAAGGCTTTCGGCGGGCTCGACGTGCTGGTGGGCAATGCCGGCGTGATCGACCCGATCAGCCATCTCGAAAGCTCCGACCCGGAGGCCTGGAGCCACGTGATCGACGTGAACCTCAAGGGCGTCTATTACGGCATGCGCGCCGCGCTGCCGGTGATGAAGGCCGCGGGCGGCGGCACGATCATCACCATCAGCTCGGGCGCGGCGCATAACCCGCTCGAAGGCTGGAGCCACTATTGCGCCTCGAAGGCGGGCGCGGCGATGCTCACCCGCTGCCTCGACAAGGAGGCGCGCGGGCTTGGCATCCGCGCGATGGGTCTTTCGCCCGGCACCGTGGCCACCGAGATGCAGCGCGAGATCAAGAAGAGCGGCATCAACCCCGTCTCCGAACTGGACTGGGAGGATCACATCCCGCCAGAATGGCCCGCCCGCGCGCTCCTCTGGATGTGTTCGCCCGACGCCGATGACCAGATCGGCGAAGAGGTGAGCCTGCGCAACGAGGATATCCGCCGCCGGGTGGGCCTCGCATGATCCGGCTCGACAAGCAGCAGGGGCTCTGGAGCGCCACCATCGACCGGCCCGAAAAGGCCAATTCCCTTACAGAGGAAATGCTGGCGGAGCTGGCGGGCTTCGCCGAGGCCGCCGCCGCCCCCGACAGCGGCGCGCGTGTGCTGGTGCTCACCGGCGCAGGCAAGGTCTTCTCCGCCGGGGCCGATCTCGAGGCGGCCCGCGCGGGCCTCGCCACGAGCCCGGTCTGGGAGCGCCTTTCGGGCGCCATCGCGGCGCTGCCCTGCCTCACCATCGCGGCGCTCAACGGCACCGTGGCGGGCGGCGCGATGGGCATGGTGCTGGCCTGCGACCTGCGCATCGCCGTGCCCTCCGCCAAGGCCTTCTACCCGGTGATGAAGCTGGGCTTCCTGCCCCAGCCCTCCGACCCGGGGCGGCTGGTGGCGCTCATAGGCCCCGCCCGCGCCAAGATGATCCTCATGGCCGGCCAGAAGATCGACGCGGAAACCGCGCTTCAGTGGGGCCTCTTCGACCGCATCGTGGAGGGTGATGCGCTGATGGAGACGGTGACGGAGCTTGCCGCCGATACGCTCGGGGCCACGGCGGAACATGCCGCCGCGATCAAGGGGCTGTGCCGGTAGGCCATGATGCTCAGACGCCGACCATAACGCTCCGCGCGGCCCCCCCTCACGGCCCAGGCCCAATCCAGGCTTTGTCCCTCAACTCCCCCGGTAGGTCGAATACCCGTAGGGCGAGAGCAGCAGCGGCACGTGGTAATGCACCTCCTCCGCCATGCCGAAGCGGATCGGCACCTCGTCGAGAAAGCGCGGCGCCTCGGGCGGCGAGAAGCGCGGGTCGAGATAGGCACCGGCGTGAAAGACCAGCTCGTAGGTGCCCGGCACGAACTCCTCGCGCGGCAGGATCGGCGTGTCGGTGCGCCCGTCGGCATTGGTCTGCATCGCGCGGATGAGAAAGCGGTCCTCCCCCTCGATCCGGTAGAGCTCCACCGTCAGCCCGGCCGCCGGGCGCCCGCGCGCGGTGTCGAGCACATGTGTCGTCAGGTATCCGGCCATGCCGTGCGCCTCCTGTTTGCCCACCAGGCGAACCCTGCCGCGCCGCGCCCAGCGCGTCACGCAGGAAATCGCTGTAACTCCTTCCGGTTTTACCAGATTATCCCCCGGGGCACAGTCCGCTAGGGTGAGGCCCGTCAGACCCCGGAGTGCCCCATGCCCCCACCCCGCTACCCCAGAGACATGCGCGGCCACGGGCCCCGCCCGCCCGATCCGCGCTGGCCCGGCGGCGCGAGGATCGCGGTGCAGATCGTGCTGAACTACGAGGAAGGCGGGGAGAACTGCCTCCTGCACGGCGATGCCGCCTCCGAGGCGTTCCTCTCCGAGATCCCCGGCGCCCAGCCCTGGCCCGGCCAGCGCCACTGGAACATGGAATCGGTCTACGACTACGGCGCGCGCGCCGGCTTCTGGCGGCTCTACCGGCTCTTCACCGCGCGCGACATCCCCGTCACCGTCTACGGCGTGGCCACGGCGCTCGCCCGCGCCCCCGAGCAGGTGGCAGCCATGCAGGAGGCCCATTGGGAAATCGCCAGCCACGGCCTGAAATGGATCGACTACCGCGATCATTCCGAAGCCGCCGAACGCGCCGACATGGAGGCCGCGATCCGGCTCCACGAGGAGGTCACCGGCGCGCGCCCCGAGGGCTGGTATACCGGGCGCTGCTCGATCAACACGGTGGCGCTCGCCGCCGAGCAGGGCTTTTCCTACGTGGCCGACAGCTATGCCGACGACCTGCCCTACTGGATGCGCACCGGCGGTCGCGAACAGCTCGTCGTGCCCTACACGCTCGATTGCAACGACATGCGGTTCTCAACCCCGCAGGGCTTCAACTCCGGCGACCAGTTCCTGACCTATCTCCGCGACAGTTTCGACGCGCTCTACGAAGAAGGTCGGGCCGGCGCGCCGAAGATGCTCTCGGTGGGGCTCCATTGCCGCCTCGCGGGCCGCCCCGGGCGCATCCGCGCGCTCGAGCGCTTCCTCGATCATGTCACGCAGCACGAGGGCGTCTGGCTCGCCCGGCGCATCGACATCGCGCGGCACTGGGCCGAAACCCACCCGCCACACAGCGCAGAACGCCCCTCCGAGATGGCCCGTGAGGCTTTTGTCGCCCGGTTCGGCGGTGTCTTCGAGCATTCACCATGGGTCGCGGAGCGCGCCCACGCGCTCGAACTCGGCCCCGCGCATGACAGCGCCTTGGGCCTCCACAACGCGCTCTGCCGTGCCTTCCGTGCTGCCACGCCCGAAGAGCGCCTCGCCGTGCTCAACGCCCATCCCGACCTCGCCGGCAAACTTGCCGCAGCCGGAAGGCTCACCGAAAGCTCCACCGCCGAGCAGCACGCCGCCGGGCTCGATGCGCTCACCGATGCCGAGCGCGCCCGCTTCACCGAGCTCAACACCGCCTATGTGGCCCGCCACGGCCACCCGTTCATCATCGCCGTGCGCGACCACGACAAGCCCGGCATCCTCGCGGCCTTCGAGCGCCGCCTGGCCAATGATAGCGAAACGGAACGCGCCGAGGCCTGCCGGCAGGTCGAGCGCATCGCGCTCCTGCGCCTGCGCGAGTTGCTGCCATGAGCGCCATCCACACCGAGCCCCTCACCGCCCCCGCCTTCGCGCCCTTCGGCACCGTGATCGCCCGCCGCGCAACGCCCGACCGGATGATCAACCACGGCCTCTGCGCGCGCCACCACGATCTCGCCCGCCCCGATATCCTCGAGGGCGCGGCGGGCATCAGCCTCTTTCAGGCCGAGCCGCGCGCCCTGCCCTACCGGCTCGAGATGATGGAGCGCCACCCGCTCGGGTCGCAGTCCTTCCTGCCGATGTATGAAACCCGCTTTCTCGTCACCGTCGCGCCCGACGAAGGCGGCCGCCCCGGCGCGCCCCGCGCCTTTCTCACCGCCCCCGGCGAAGGCGTGCAGATCGGCCGCAACATCTGGCACGGCGTGCTCACTCCGCTCGAGCCCCCCGGCCTCTTCGCCGTGATAGACCGCATCGGCGACGGCCCGAACCTCGAGGAGCACTGGCTCGACACGCCCGTGACGATCACCTCCGCCTGACGCCCTTCACCTTCCCGCGCTTTCATCTTTCCACAAATACTCGACTCCGCCCTCACCGCCCCGCGATGAGCCGCGCCATGTCGAGCATCCGGCAGGAAAAGCCCCATTCGTTGTCATACCAGCCGAAGACCCGCAGCAACCCGCCCGCCGAAACGGAGGTTTCCAGCCCCGACATTATAACCGACTCGGGCCGCCCGCGCAGGTCGGAACTCACCAGCGGCTGCTCGGTATAGCCGAAGACGGGCGATCCCTCCGCCGCCTCCCGCAGAAGCGCGTTCACCTCCGCCTCCCCCACCTGCCGGCGCAGCTGCACCGTCAGGTCGATGGCCGAAACGGAGGCCGTCGGCACGCGAATGGCACGCGCCTCGATCCGGCCCTCGAGGCGCGGCAGAACCAGCCCCGTCTGGGCTTGCGCCGAGGTGGTGGTGGGCACCATCGAGAGGGCCGCGGCGCGCGAGCGCTCCGGCGCGCCGCGCGGCTTGTCCACCGTGGGCTGGCTGCCCGTGTAGCAATGCACCGTGGTCATCTGGCCGCTTTCGATGCCAAAGGCGTCATCCAGCAGCCGCGCGAGCGGGGCGAGCGCATTGGTGGTGCAGGAAGCGTTGGAGAGAATGCGCTGCCCGGCCAGATCGCCCTCGTTGGCGCCCAGCACGATCGTGGCATCCGCCTCCGCCGAAGGCCCCGAGACGAGCACCGCCTTCGCACCCGCCGCAAGCCCCCGCTCCGCCACCGCCCGCGCGCCGCCCATGCCGGTGCATTCGAGCACGAGATCAACGCCGGAAAGGTCGAGCACGCTCAGGTCAGGCTCGGCATGAAAGGGGATGTCGCGGCCATCGACCACCAGCCGGCCCGCCTCCGCGCGCACCTCGCCGCCCCACGGGCCGAAGACGCTGTCATATTCGAATAGGTAGGCGCAGGTCTCCAGCGGTTCGATGTCGTTGATGAGCACGATCTCGATATCCGCCGCCTCGCGCAGCAGGATGCGCAGAAGCGTGCGGCCGATCCGGCCGAAGCCGTTGATGGCGATGCGGATGGGGGGCTGTGGCATGGTGGGGGGCTCCGGTGATCTCCTGGGGGACTGTCCGATGGCTGCAGAGGGATTGCCACAGGTGTAATGAAATTTGATCAAATTATGGAGCGCGGAGCCGTGTGATCGCCGACCCGCGGGGTGGCGAACCGACAGAGCTTATACAGCGCTTTATCTTGCCAAGTCCGAAAAGGATCAGAGCGATGCGCTCGCGTCACCCAATCGCCGCCCCGTGGGGCGGGTCGGCGATCGCGCGGCGGGGCTGAAGCCCCTTGATTCCGCGCGGGGAGCACTCCGTCCCTTCCCCCTCACAACCGCATATGCCGGTTCACATCCTTGTAGAGCAGGTAGCGAAACGGCCCCGGCCCGCCCGCGTAGCAGGCCTGCGGGCAGAAGGCGCGCAGCCACATGTAATCGCCCGCCTCCACCTCCACCCAGTCGGTGTTGAGCTTGTAGGCGGCCTTGCCTTCGAGCACGTAAAGCCCGTGCTCCATCACATGCGTTTCCATGAAGGGGATCACCGCGCCCGGGGCGAGCGTGACGATGGTGATGTGCATGTCGTGCGCCATGTCGTCGGGGTCGACGAAGCGCGTCGTGGCCCAGCGCCCCTCGGTGCCGGGCATGGCCACCGGCGCGATCTCCTGCTCGCGGGCGAAGAGCGGCGCGGGCGGGGCAATGCCCTCGACCGGCTCGTAGGCCTTGCGGATCCAGTGGAAGACCGCGCGGCCCTCGCCGGTATTGCCGAGCGCCCATTTCGCCCCTGCCGGCAGATAGGCGAACCCGCCCGGCTCGAGCCTGTGCTCATCGCCGCCCACCGTCACCTCCACCGCGCCCTCGGTCACGAAAAGCGCGCCCTCCGCCTGCGGGTTCGGCTCGGGCCTGTCGCTCCCCCCGCCCGGGCTCACCTCCATGATGTAATGCGAGAAGGTCTCGGCAAAGCCCGAGAGAGGCCGGGCGATGACCCATGCCCGAGTGCCCTCCCAATGCGGCAGGCGAGAGGTGACGATATCCTGCATCGTGCCCTTGGGCAGCACCGCGTAGGCCGTTGTGAAGATGGCGCGGCCCGAAAGCAGCTGGCTTTGCGGGGGTAACCCGCCTGCGGGGCTGAAATAGCTGGGTTCGGGCATGGGCTGGCCTCGTATGTCGGTTCCGCCGCCAGCAAAGCGCCGGGCGGCGGCGCTGTCCATGCCGGAGCGGGCCTCTCGCGCCTGAAGCACTGATAGGCAAAGGCAGATAATCGGCCTCTCTCGGCTTTGAGCTGACGTTGGCGCTGAGCCCCTCGCGCGGACTCAAGGGGCGCAGCCCCGCCGCGCGATCGCGGGGCCGCCCCCACGGCGCGGCGATTGGCTGACCGCAGCGCATCGCGCCCAAATTTTACATAAATTGCACG
>JAVKDQ010000186.1:0-19670 GCA_040222155.1 Roseovarius sp. | reverse complement strand
TGGCTGTCGTCTTCGGCCAGGTAATCCGCCACGCCCGAAAGCCGCGTATGCACATCGCCGCCGCCCAGCTCCTCGGCGCTCACCACCTCGCCCGTGGCAGCCTTCACCAGCGGCGGCCCAGCCAGAAAGATCGTGCCCTGCTCCTTCACGATGATCGTCACATCCGACATGGCGGGCACATAGGCCCCCCCGGCGGTGCAGGAGCCCATCACCACGGCGATCTGCGGAATGCCGCGCGCGCTCATGTTGGCCTGGTTGTAGAAGATGCGCCCGAAATGGTCGCGGTCGGGGAAAACCTCGTCCTGGTTGGGCAGGTTCGCGCCGCCGCTGTCGACGAGATAGACGCAGGGCAGGTTGCATTCGAGCGCGATCTCCTGCGCGCGCAGGTGTTTCTTCACGGTCATCGGGTAATAGGTGCCGCCCTTCACCGTGGCGTCGTTGCAGACGACCATCACCTCCTGCCCCTCAACCCGGCCAATCCCCGCAATCACGCCTGCGCAAGGCGCTGCCCCATCGTAGAGCCCATGCGCGGCGGTCGCGCCCAGTTCGAGAAACGGGCTGCCCGGATCGAGCAGGTTGGCCACCCGTTCGCGTGGCGGCATCTTGCCCCGGCTCCGGTGCCGCTCGCGCGCCGCCGCGCCGCCGCCCTCGGCCGCCAGCGCCACAGCCTCCTCGATCTCCGCCAGCGCAGCCAGATGCGCCTCCCGGTTGGCCAGAAACTCCGCCGAACTCGTCAGCGCCTTCGATTGCAGTTTCATGTGCTCTCCTTCCCGTCGTGCGGGCAATCCTCCAGGGCAAGCGCCCCTGTATCATTTATGCTGCAGTGCCGCATTGATGGTGAAAATTGACCTGAATCAACGTGCCCGGCAGCGCGCAGGTGCAGCGTGCAAGCCATGCAATCAACCGAGTAAGTCCAATGAAGAAAACAACCGCACTCGCTCTCACCACCGCCCTTTGCACCCTCGCGCTGCCCGCAGCCGCGCAGGACCGCGGCGACATGTTCCTCGGCCTCGGCGTGCACAGCGTCATGCCGACCAACAGCTATTCCACCACGCTGGCCGGCCCGGTGCGCGTGGATGACAACATCCGTCCGACGCTGACCTTCGAATACTTCATCGCCGACAATGTCGGTGTCGAGGTGCTGGCCGCTTGGCCC
This sequence comes from Roseovarius sp., assembly GCA_040222155.1. Classification (GTDB taxonomy): domain Bacteria; phylum Pseudomonadota; class Alphaproteobacteria; order Rhodobacterales; family Rhodobacteraceae; genus Roseovarius. Next base: position 18,514 of record JAVKDQ010000186.1, on the reverse strand, counting down.
TTCGAACACGATGTTCAGCTCTTCGGCGTGGGTGACGTGATCTCCACCAAGCATCTGCCGCCCACGGTCTCGCTGCAGTATCACTTCACCAACAGCTCGCGCATCACGCCCTTCCTCGGCATCGGTGTGAACTACACCCATTTCTGGGACGAGAAAGGCACCGGCGTTCTGGCGGGCGTGCCCGTGAGCCTCGACGATTCCTGGGGCTTCGCGGCTCATGCCGGCCTCGACTTCAAGGTGAGCGAGCGCGGCTCGATCCGAACGGATGTGCGCTGGATCGACATCAACACCAAGGCCACCGTCGGCGGTGTGCCGATCGGAACCGTCAGCATCGACCCGATCGTCTTCGGCGCGGCCTACGTGCTGAAGTTCTGAGCCTCGGCACAAGAACCATCCCGAAAGGCTGGCCTGAGCGCCGGCCTTTTGCTGTTTCAGGGCTGTAAGTGCGGCTGTCATGCATCGCCCTCCGCCACCGCCCGCGCCTTGAGCTCCTTGCGGATCACCTTGCCCGTCACTGTCATCGGCAGGGAATCAAGAAACGATATTTCCCTTGGGTAAGAATAGGTTGCCAGCCGTTCCTTCACATAATCCTGCAGCGCTTTCGCCAGTTCCGGCGTGGGCTCAAAGTCCGGCTTCAGCACCACATAGGCCTTCACGATCTCGGTGCGGAGCGCATCTGGCTTGCCGACCACCCCGACGGTGGCAACCGCCTCATGGGTGAGCAGGCAATCCTCGATCTCCGCCGGGCCGATCCGGTAACCCGCGGAGGTGATCACGTCATCCTCCCGGCCCACGAAGCGCAGGAAGTCGCCCTCCCAGAGGCCCCGGTCGCCGGTCAGCATCCAGTCGCCCCGGAATTTCTCCCGCGTGGTCTCGGGGCGCTGCCAGTAGCCCAGCATCATCGAGGCCGAACCGCGCCTGATCGCCACGTCGCCCTCGCCCTCCGCCGGGTTCCCTTCCGCATCGATCACGCCGATCTCGTGGCCCGGCACCGGCTTGCCGATGCAGCCGGGGCGCGGATCGAAGAGCGTGGAGGCCGAGGAAGCCACCATGTTGCATTCGGTCTGGCCGTAGAACTCGTTGATGGTCAGGCCAAAGGCGCGGCGACCCCAATCGAGCATTTCCGCGCCGAGCGGCTCGCCGCCGGAGGCAACGGAACGCAAACCGGGGATCTTCACATCCGCCGCCTTCAGCATCCTGAGCGCCGTAGGCGGGAAAAACACATTTCTAACAGTGCCTTCTCGGACGATCCTCACGCAGTCCTCGGGCGTGAATTTCGGCAGGCGCGCCGCGACCACCGGCACGCCGAGCGCCAGCCCCGGCATCAGAACGTCGAAGAGCCCGCCGATCCAGGCCCAGTCGGCGGGCGTCCAGAGGCAATCGCCGGGCTGGCCGAGGAAGTCGTGGCTCATCTCCACGCCCGGCAGGTGGCCGGTGAGCACGCGGTGGCCGTGCAGCGCGCCCTTGGGGCTGCCGGTGGTGCCGGAGGTGTAGATGATCACGGCGGGGTCTTCAGGGCCGGTCTCGGCCATCGCGGGCGCGCCCTCGGGCAGGGTTTCCGCCTCGGGGATGAGCGCGGCCACCTCCGGCAAGGCGGCCAACATCTCGGCGCCTTCGGCATCGGTCACCACCAGCTTCGCGCCCGCATCGCCCACCCGGCTCACCAGCGCATCCTGCTTGAAGAGCTTGAACAAGGGGATTGAAATCGCACCGATTTTCCAGATCGCGATATGCGCCGCCGCGCACCATGCGCCCTGGCTGCGCAGCACGCCAACCCGGTCGCCCTGCGCCACACCGCGCGCTTCGAGCGCCAGCGCCAGCGCATCCGACATCGCCTTGAGCCGTGCATAGGTGATCTCGCTGCGCCCTTCCGATAGGTCGATGATCGCGAGTTTGTCGGGCGCCTCGACAGCCCAGGCATCGCAGGCCTGCCAGCCCATGTTGAGCCGCGCCAGCAACGTCCAGGCGAAGCCCTCGCAAAGCGCCTCGTATGATCGCGCGGTCGTCAGCATCAGCCGCCCATGCGCGAGGCTTCAAGATAAAGCGTCTGCCGGGCGGTCTCGTAGAGGTAGCAGGAGGCCCCCGCAGGCCCCGCCCCGGTGCCGCCGCCCCATTGCGAGCGCTCATACATGCATTTGGCGTCGCGAAAGGCGATCCAGGCGCGCTGCATGTCACGCAGGGCTTCGGCCTGGCTCGGCGCGTAGCCGCCATATTCCTTGTTTTCCTCGTCGGCGGTCTTGGCCTGCGCCATGATCTCGCGATAGACGGCGTTGAGCCGCGCGTCCCAGTCGTCGGTCTCGCGCGAGGTGCAGCCCGACATGCCCACGGTGCTGTAGCCGCCGGGCGTGGCCTCCATGCAGGCCTCCGCCGCGCGGCCGATGCAGGCCTGCCGCGTGTCGTAATCGGTGGCGGCGGCCACGCAGCTGGCGGTGGGCGCCCAGTCATAGGTCAGCTCCTGCGCCATGGCCGGGCTTGCGGCGAAGAGAAGGGCGAGCGCGAGCCTCATCCCATCGCCCCCATCATCTCGCGGCCCACCAGCATCCGGCGGATCTCGGAGGTGCCGGCGCCGATCTCCATGAGCTTGGCGTCGCGGAAGATGCGGGCCACCGGCGCGTCGTTGAGGAACCCCGCCCCGCCCATCGCCTGCACCGCCTGATGGGCCTGTTTCATCGCCTCCTCGGAGGCGTAGAGGCAGCAGGCGGCGGCGTCGGCGCGGGTCACCTCGCCTCGGTCGCAGGCCTTGGCCACCTCGTAGACATAGGCGCGCGCCGAGTTCATCGCCGTATACATGTCGGCAATCTTGCCCTGCATGAGCTGGAAATTCCCGATGGGCTGGCCGAACTGCCTGCGCTCGGCCATGTAGGGCATGATCTCGTCGAGGCAGGCTGCCATGATGCCGAGCCCGATGCCCGCCAGCACCACGCGCTCGTAATCGAGCCCCGACATCAACACCCTAACGCCCTTGCCCTCTTCGCCCAGCACGTTCTCGAAGGGCACTTCCACATCCTCGAAGATGAGCTCGGCGGTATTGGAGCCCCGCATACCGAGCTTGTCGAAATGGGGCGAGGTGGAGAAGCCCTTCATCGCCTTCTCAATCAGGAACGCGGTGATGCCCTTGGAGCCCGCCTCAGGGTCGGTCTTCGCATAGACCACGAGCGTGTCGGCATCGGGGCCATTGGTGATCCAGTACTTGTTGCCGGTGAGGCGGTAATGGTCGTTGCGCTTCTCTGCGCGCAGCTTCATCGACACCACGTCGCTGCCAGCCCCTGCCTCCGACATGGCAAGCGCGCCCACGTGCTGGCCAGAGACAAGGCCGGGCAGGTATTTCTGCTTCTGCGCCTCGCTGCCGTTGAGCTTGATCTGGTTCACGCAGAGATTGGAATGCGCGCCGTAGCTGAGCGAGACGGAGGCCGAGGCGCGTGCCACCTCCTCCACCGCCACCACATGCGCCAGATAGCCCATATCCGCACCCCCATATTCCTCGGGCACGGTGATGCCCAGAAGCCCCAGCTCGCCCATCTCCGCCCAGAGCTCCGAGGGAAACACGTTTTTCGCGTCGATCTCGGCGGCCATGGGCTTTACCCGCTCTTGCGCCCAGCGATGCGTCATCTCGCGCAGGGCGTTCACATCCTCGCCCAGATCGAACTTCATGGTGGCGTTGAACATCACGCTCTCCGGCATTTATTGAACAGTTGTTCATTTATAGGATGGAGAGGCGGAGCGGTCAAGGGATTAAGCGGGCGCGGCGCGTGGCCATCGGGCGATGAGCCGCGCCGGAGACGACGCGCGCGGTGGCTCTGCCAAAGGTCGAGCTACGCAGTTTATTGCCGCAACTGTCGAGACATGCTCAAGCGATGCACAGGTGTTGACGGAGAGCCGCCGCGTTGGGGCGCGTCGTCTCTGACGCGCCGGGTGCGTTACGCCGCCCTCTCCTGCCAGACCGCACCCACCTCGGCACGGATGATCCGTGCGATCAGGTCGCAATCCTCGAGGCTGAAGGTGAGCGGCAGGCGCATGTCGAGGATCGCCTTGAGCACGCGGTCGCTCGCCGGCATCCGCTCGGAGGGCGCGTAACGCCAGCTGTCATAGCGGCTGGTAAAGCCCGTGGGTTCGGCGCCGCCGAACCATTTCAGCTCCACGCCGCGCTCGAGGCAGCGCGCCTGCACCTCGCCGATGGCCGCGTCGGGCCAATCGAGCAGGAGAAACTGGATCGAGGAGCCCACATAGGCTTCTTCCTCGGGCCGCGCCACCAGCCGGAGCCCCGGCGTGCCGGAAAGCCCCTCTTCCACACGCCGGTAGCGCGCGTTCCACGCGGCGCATTGCGCATCGAGCCGGGCAAGCTGGGGCCGAAGAATGGCGGCGCGCAGGTGGTCCATCCGGCCGGAGATGTTGGGGGTGTCGTATTTCACCCGCGCGAAAACCTCCTCGGGCGGCACGGTGCCGTGGCGGCCATAGAGCATGTAGGAGCCCGAAAGCATCGTCGCGCGGGCCATGATCTCGTCATCATCCGTCACGAGCAGCCCGCCCTCGCCGGAATTCATGTGCTTGTAGGTCTGGGTTGAGTAGCAGCCGATCACCCCGTGCCGGCCAGAAGGTACGCCGCGCCAGCTGGCCCCCATGGTGTGGGCGCAATCCTCGATCACCTGCAGCCCCGCGGCGCGGCAGACCTGCATGAGGCGGTCCATATCCACGATATGGCCGCGCATGTGGCTCAGCATCAGCACCCGGGCCTCGGGCACGGCCGCGGCCTTCGCGGCCAGATCGTCGAGGTCGATCACAAGGTCTTCCGTTACCCCCACGAAGACCGGCACAGCGCCGACGGCGGCGATGGCGCCCGGCACCGGCGCGAGCGTGAAAGCATTGGTGAGCACCGGCGCGCCAGGCACCACGCCAAGCGCGCGGAGCGCCGTGGCCATTGCATAGCCGCCCGATGCCACCGCAAGGCAGTAGCGCGCGCCGGTATAGGCCGCGAATTCGCGCTCGAGAGCGGCCACGTCGCCCTCTTCGCCGGGCGCGAGGTTGTAGCGATGCAGCCTGCCGCTGCGCAGCACGTCGAGCGCCGCGGCGATCCCCTCTTCGGAGATCGGCTCCTGCTGGGTGAAGCTGCCTTTGAACACCTCTGTCATGGGCTCAGACCTTGGGGCGCGAGGGGCGCGGCGTCAATGGCCCGCCGGGCCGAGCAGCGTGAGAACCACATCCGGCAACTCGTCGAAATGCCCGATCATCGCCTCGGGTTCCAGAGATGCCACCGCCATGCCCGGAGGCGCGAAGGTGACCAGCACCGAGGGCACGCCCGCAGCGCGGCTCGTCTCGCGGTCGGTGTCACTATCGCCCACGAGCAGGCTCCGCTCGGGCCTTCCGCCTGCACGCAGCACCGCTTCGCGCAACGGCAAGGGGTCGGGCTTGCGCACCGGCAGCGTATCGGCCCCGATGAGCGCATCGAACGCATCGAGCGCGCCCAGTTCGGTCATCAGCATCCGCGCCAGCCGTTCGGGCTTGTTGGTGCAGATCGCAACCTTGTAGCCATCGCTCTTGAGCCGCTCCACCGCCTCCATCGCGCCGGGATAGAAGGTGGTGTGCAGCGCGATGGCCCCGGCATAGGCCTCGAGCAGAAGAGGGTATTGCCGGTCGATCTCGGCAATGTCACCCGCGCGGCCGAGCCGCTCGAGGCCTAGCGTCAGCATCGCGCGCCCACCGCGCAGGGCGATGGCGGCATCCTCGAGCGGATGCAGCACATCGCCCGCGCCCATACCGCGGAAACAGGCATTCGCGGCGGCGATCAGGTCGCCGCTGGTATCCGCAAGCGTCCCGTCGAGATCGAACACAACCGTGGTCAAGCGCGTTTCCTTTCCGCAGGCGCCGGCGAATTTCCGCCGCGCGCTGTCATATGCCGCAATCATCTTTGATCGCCCGCAGCCTTGCGCGGGGTCGCCAACCGGATAAAACGGGCGCGCCGAGAAGGAAAGAGAAACCGCATGGCCAACGCGCTCATCATCCTTGCCGCGGGCAAGGGCACCCGCATGCAATCCGACCTGCCGAAGGTGCTGCACGAGGTGGCCGGTGCGCCGCTTCTGGCCCATGCGATGCGCTCCGGCGCGGCGCTGGCGCCCGAGCGGGTCATCGTGGTGGCGGGCCATGGGGCGGAGGCCGTGGCGGAGGCGGCCGAGGCCGAGATGGACGGCGTGGAGGTGGTGCTGCAGGAAGAGCAACTCGGCACCGGCCACGCGGTGGCGCAGGCCAAGGCCGCGCTCGAGGGTTTCGCGGGCGACGCCTTCGTGCTCTACGGTGATACGCCCTTCATCCGCCCGGAAACGCTCGAGCGGATGGCCGCGGCGCGAGCCGAGCACGATATCGTGGTGCTGGGTTTCGAAGCCGCCGATCCGGGCCGCTACGGGCGGCTGGTGATGGCGGGCGAGACGCTCGAGAAGATCGTGGAATTCAAGGAAACTTCGGCTGAAGAGCGGCTGATAACCTTCTGTAATTCCGGTATCATCGCGGCCGACGCACGGCAGCTCATGGCGCTGGTAGACGCCCTTGGCAACAACAATGCCGCCGGAGAATACTACCTCACCGATATCGCCGCTCTGGCGCGCGCCAAGGGGCTTTCAGCCACCGCCATCGCCTGCGACGAGGCCGAGACGATGGGCGTCAATTCCCGCGCCGATCTGGCCGCCGCCGAAGGCGCCTTCCAAGCCCGCGCCCGCGCCGAGGCGCTGGAGACGGGCGTGACGATTCAGGCGCCCGAAACGGTGCATTTCTCCCATGACACGGTCATCGGGCGCGACGCGACGGTGGAGCCTTACGTGGTCTTCGGCCCCGGTGTGACGGTGGAAACCGGCGCGCGAATCCGCGCGTTCTCGCATCTCGAGGGGTGCCATGTGTCGCGCGAGGCGGTGGTGGGGCCTTATGCCCGGCTGCGCCCCGGCGCCGAGATCGCGGAGGCCGCGCGGATCGGGAATTTCGTAGAGGTGAAGAACGCGCAGATCGCCGAGGGGGCCAAGGTCAATCACCTTAGCTACGTGGGCGATGCCGAGATTGGCGCGGGCAGCAATATCGGCGCGGGCACCATCACCTGCAACTACGACGGCGTGATGAAGCACCGCACGGTGATCGGCGAGAACGTTTTCATCGGGTCGAACACGATGCTGGTGGCGCCGGTGACGATCGGCGATCGCGCGATGACCGCGACAGGCTCGGTGATCACCCGCAACGTGGAACCCGAGGCGCTCGCCGTTGCGCGGGCCAGGCAGGACAACAAGCCAGGCTATGCGCGGCGGCTCTTTGAGATGCTGAAAAACAAGAAAAAACAGAAAGACAAGGAGGCAGGTTGATGTGTGGAATCGTAGGGATACTCGGCACGCACGAGGTTGCCCCAACGCTGGTGGAGGCGCTCAAGCGGCTGGAATATCGCGGCTATGACAGCGCCGGGATCGCCACCATCAACGAGGGCCGGTTGGACCGGCGGCGCGCCATCGGCAAGCTGTTCAACCTCTCCGACCTGCTCGTGCACGAACCGCTCGCGGGCAAGGCCGGCATCGGCCACACCCGCTGGGCCACCCACGGCGCGCCCAATGTTGCCAACGCCCACCCGCACAAGGCCGGGCCGGTGGCGGTCGTGCATAACGGGATCATCGAGAATTACCGCGAATTGCGCGCCTTCCTGAAGGAAGAAGGGCTCGATTTCACCACCGATACCGACACCGAGACGGTGGCGCTGCTCACGCAATACCACATGCAGCAAGGCGCGGGCCCGGTCGAGGCCGCCAAGCTCACGCTGGCCCGGCTCGAGGGTGCCTACGCGCTTTGCTTTCTCTTCGACCGGCAGCCCGATCTGCTCGTCGCCGCGCGCAAGGGCAGCCCGCTCGCGATAGGTCGCGGCGACGGCGAGATGTATGTCGGCTCCGACGCCATCGCGCTCGCGCCCCTGACAGACAGGATCACCTATCTCGAAGAGGGCGATTGCGCGGTTGTCACGCGGGCGGGCGTCGAGATCACCGACGCCCGTGGCAAACTCGCCAACCGCGAGGTGCGCACGATCCAGCTCGATTCCGCGCGGGTCGACAAGGCCGGGCACAAGCATTTCATGGCCAAGGAGATCGCCGAGCAGCCGTTGGTGGTGGGCGACGTGCTGCGCCACTATCTCACCGACGATGGCCGCGATATTCAGATGGAAGGAAACCTGCTGGATTTCAGCAACTTGCAGCGCGTTTCTCTTGTTGCCTGCGGCACCGCCTTCTATGCCTGCCTCACCGCGAAATACTGGTTCGAACAACTGGCCGGCCTGCCCGCCGACGTAGATATCGCCTCGGAGTTCCGCTACCGCGAGCCGCCGATCCCTGAGGCCACGGCCTCGATCTTCGTGAGCCAGTCGGGCGAGACGGCCGACACGCTGGCGGCCCTGCGCTATTGCGAGGGCCGTGCCGAGCGGGTGCTCTCCATCGTCAACGTCACCGAAAGCTCGATCGCCCGGGAGAGCCAGCTGGCCCTGCCGATCTATGCCGGCGCAGAGATCGGCGTGGCCTCCACCAAGGCTTTCACCAACATGCTGGTGGTGCTGCACCTGCTCGCGCTCAAGGCCGCGCGTGACCGCGGCGTCCTCTCGCCGGATGCGCTGGCAGACAGGCTCTCGGCCCTGCGCGCCTTGCCCGCGCTCATCAACATGGCGCTCGAGCAGGGCGAGGCGTTCCGCTCGGCGTCACTGGGGCTGGCGGAATCCGATCACGCGCTCTTCCTCGGGCGCGGCCCACTCTACCCGCTCGCGCTGGAAGGGGCGCTGAAACTCAAGGAAATCAGCTATATCCACGCCGAAGGTTATGCCTCGGGCGAGCTCAAGCACGGCCCCATCGCGCTGATCGACAAGAAGATGCCGGTGGTGGTGATGGCCCCCAAGGATGCGCTCTTCGACAAGACTATTTCCAATATGCAGGAGGTGATGGCACGCGGCGGCAAGGTGCTTCTGGTGACCGACAGGCGCGGCGCCGAAGAGGCTAAGGACGGTGTCTGGCGACAACTCGTGATGCCCGAATGCGAGCCGATGGTAGCCCCCATCCTTTACGCGATCCCGGCGCAGCTATTGGCCTACCACACTGCCGTCGCGAAGGGCACGGATGTAGACCAGCCCCGCAACCTCGCCAAGTCGGTCACTGTCGAATGACGCCCGACGAGGCACTCTCCGCGCTGGAGGCCGCCGCCGAGCCGGGCCGCGCCGAGGGGATGGCAGGCTATCACAAGGTGCCGCGCCGCTATCTGGGCGTGCCGAACCCGGCGATCAATGATCTGACGCAGGCGTGGCGGCAGAGTTTGAGCGTGGAAGAGCGCGTGGCGCTGGCAGATGCCCTCTGGCGCACGGATTTCTTCGAGGCGCGGCTGGCGGCGGCCAAGCTGCTCACACAGGCACGTATCCGCCCCGACGGGGCCGTGTGGCGCCTCATCGTGAGCTGGGTGCCCGATTTCGACAGTTGGGCAATCGCCGATCACGCGATGATGGCCGGGCAGAAGCGGCTCGTGGCGGACCCCGCCCGCATCGACGAGGTCGAAAGCTGGACGCAGAGCCCCTCGCACTGGGGGCGCCGCGCGGCGATGGTGGTGACCCTGCCCTACACCAAGCAGAACCACCCCAAGCCGGAAGAACGCGCCATCCGAGAGCGCGTGCTGGGCTGGGCCGCAGGGTATGTGCGCGACCCTGAATGGTTCATCCAGAAATCCGTGGCATGGTGGTTGCGCGACCTCTCCAAGCACGACCCTGAGCGCGTGCGCGCCTTCATGGCCGAGAACGGGCGGCACATGAAACCCTTCGCGCGGAAGGAGGCGGAGAAACATATTGGTTCTCAGGCGCCCAGCAACATCAAGCGCGCACCGCAAGCTCCTGACGAAGATTAGTTTTTCAGGAAAACCCGCAACTCTGGCAGCGAGGTGAGATCGGCCTCGAGCAGCCGCATGGCCGCAAGCGAGAGCCGGCTGCCTGCGCCCGGCTCGGCATCGAGCGGCAGGAGCTGAAGAGCGATCCCGGTGCCACGCTCGGGATATTCCACCCGCCCCTTGGACGGCGAATCGACCAGCGGCGTCTTGAGCCAGATCCCCGGCTCCGTCACGGCGCCGAGCGATGCGATGGTGAGGCCGAGATCGCGCTCGCCGGCCGCGGGGGTGGCGGCGTCGACGGCCGCCGCGCGCTCCTCGGCACTGGTGATGTCGAACTCGTCTGCCGTGCGGGCGCCCGCGGGAGGCGCGCTGCCGGGGCGGGGCTTCGGATGCACCTGCCCGCTCCCATCGCGCACCACCACGTCCGGCTTGCCATCGCCGAAGAGGTTGCCCGGCAACGTGGCGCATCCGGCCAGCGTTAGGCTGGCCGCGCATATGAAAAGGCCCCGCATCATGGCGTCACTCTAGGCCGCAAATCCCGGCCCATCAATCCGCGAAACCGTGCCGGCGGCTCTTGTTCCCCGCGCACGGTCGGCTTAGGTTTCGACCATGAGTGCCCCATTGATCGACCCATTCCAACGCGCCATTTCCTACCTGCGCGTCTCCGTCACCGACAGGTGCGACTTCCGCTGCGTTTACTGCATGGCGGAAAACATGACCTTCCTGCCGAAGAAGGAGCTTTTGACGCTCGAAGAACTCGACCGTATGTGCTCCACTTTCATCCGGCTGGGCGTGGAGAAGCTGCGCATCACCGGCGGAGAACCGCTGGTGCGCCGCGATATCATGACCTTCTTCCGCGCGATGACCCGGCACCTGGAAAGCGGCGCCCTGCGCGAACTCACTCTCACCACCAACGGCTCACAGCTCGAGCGCTTCGCCGATGCGCTATACGAGGCGGGCGTGCGCCGGGTGAACATCTCGCTCGACACGCTCGACGAGGCGAAATTCGCCGAAATCACCCGCTGGGGTCGCCTCCCGCAGGTGTTGCGCGGCATCGACGCGGCGCAAAAGGCCGGGCTCAGGGTCAAGATCAACACCGTGGCGCTCAAGGGTTTCAACGAGAGCGAGCTTTTCGACCTCACGAGCTGGTGCGCCGAGCGCGACATGGATCTCACCTTCATCGAGGTGATGCCGATGGGCGATCTGGGCAACGAGAACCGCCTCGATCAATACTGGAAGCTCTCCGACCTGCGCGCGCGGCTGGCCGAGCAATATACGCTCTCTGATCTGCCCGAGCGCACCGGCGGCCCGGCCCGCTACGTGCGGCTCGAGGAAACCGGCCAGAAGATCGGCTTCATCACGCCGCTCACGCACAATTTCTGCGAAAGCTGCAACCGAGTGCGCCTCACCTGCACCGGTGAGCTCTACATGTGCCTCGGGCAAGAAGACATGGCAGACCTGCGCGCACCACTCCGTAACAACCCGGGCGACGATGCCCCGCTCGAGGAGGCGATCCGCGCCGCCATCGCCCGCAAGCCCAAGGGCCACGATTTCGACTACTCGCGCCAGCAGGTCTCCGGCCAGATGACCCGGCACATGAGCCACACCGGCGGGTGATGCAGGGCGCGCCCCTGCCCGTCCGGCTCTACCGCGCCAGTGCCAACCTGATCGCGCCACTGGCCTATCGGCAGGTGCGCGCGAAGCTCGGCGCCCACGGCATCTCGGGTCAGCGCCTGCGCGAGCGCCAGGGCCATGCCACGGTTGCGCGGCCCGAGGGGCGGCTCCTCTGGTTTCACGCGGCCTCGGTGGGCGAAAGCCTTTCGGTGTTGCGGCTGATCGAGGCCATGGGTGCTCAACTACCCGACACCTCCTTCCTCATCACTTCCGGCACGGCCACCTCCGCAGAGGTGTTGGCCCGCCGCCTGCCGCCCCGCACGCAACACCAGTTCGCCCCGCTCGACGCCCACCGCTACCTGCGCCGCTTTCTCGCGCATTGGCGGCCCGATGCGGCCGTCTTCGTGGAAAGCGAGCTCTGGCCGCAGATGTTGATGGAGACCCGCGCCACGGGCGCCCCCCTGGCGCTGGTCAACGCGCGCCTCTCCGAAGGCTCGGCCCGAAACTGGCGGCGCTTTGGCGCCACGGCGCGCTTCCTGCTCGGCCATTTCGCGCTGATCCATTGCCAGGACAGGCGGACAGAGTCGCATTTCCACGCTCTGGGCCTCGCGCAGGCGCAGGCGGGGGTGAACCTCAAGTCGCTCGCCGGCCCGCTGCCGGTGGATTCTTCGGAGCTTGCGGAGTTTCGGGCCAGCGTGGGAGAGCGCCCGCTCTGGCTCGCTGCCTCCACCCATCCGGGCGAGGAAGAGATCGTGCTCGACGCCCACCGCACAGTGCTCGACACCCATGCCGAGGCGCTCCTTCTCCTCGTGCCGCGCCACCCGGAGCGCGCAGGCGGCGTGGCCAAGCTCGTGGAAGAGGCCGGGCTCACCTGCGCGCGCCGCTCCGAGGGCGCCGCGATCACACCCGAAACGCAGGTCTATCTTGCCGACACGCTGGGCGAAATGGGCCTCTGGTATGCCGCGGCCCCCATCACCTGCCTCTGCGGATCCTTCACGCCGGTGGGCGGGCACAACCCCTTCGAGCCCGCGCAGGCGGGCACCGCGCTTCTGCACGGCCCGCTCTACGCGAATTTCGAGGAGACCTATCCCGAGATGGCCAAGGCTGGGGCCGCCCGCGAAGCGCCGGATGCCGCGCGCCTTGCCCGGCACATCCTCCACCTGCTCGAGAAACCGGAAGATCTTGCACGCCTGCAGGAGGCCGGCCACGCCTTTGCCCTTGCCCGCGAGGATGCGCTCGGCGACATTGCAGGCGATCTTTCCAAAGCGCTCGGGCTGGGCTAGGCCCGTCTCAACAAAAGGCCGCCGCCCTGTGCCCGAGCTGATCGTCACCAATTTCAACTCCAATTTCACCGGCGTTTCGGCAACCGCCGCCGGGGTGGTGCGCCAGCAGGCGGGCCGCTTCGACATGGCGCTCGCGGGCCATGCCCTGCCCGGCTGCCCCGCCCCCATCAGCAGGGCCGAGGCGATACGCGCCTCGCGCCGCGCGCCCGAGGGCCGCCCCTTCACGATCTGGCATGTGCGCCGCAACACCGAGATGCGAGCGGCGCTCTGGGCGCGCGATGTGCTGCGCCTGCCGGTGAAGATCGTCTTCACCTCCGCCGCGATCCGCCGCCACTCGGCCTTCCCTCGCTGGCTCATCTCGCGGATGGATGCCGTCATCGCCACGACCGAGGAGGCGGCGCGTTTCGTCCCCCATGTCCGCGCCGTGGTGCCGCATGGCGTGGACGTGGCCCGCTTCGCCCCCGCCGAAGACCGCGAAAGCGCATGGCGCGACACCGGGTTTCCCGGCACGCGTGGCATCGCCACCATCGGGCGCATCCGCCCCGAAAAGGGCACCGACCGCTTCGTCGGCGCCATGCTCGACCTGCTGCCACATCACCCGGACGTCACCGCGCTGGTGATCGGCCGTGCCGCGAAATCCGATCAGGCCTTCCTCCAGACCCTGAAATCGCGCATCGCCGCGGCGGGCCTTGCCGGGCGCGTCCTCTTCCCCGGTGAGATCCCGCCGGATGAACTGCCCGCGCTGATGCGCACCCTCTCGGCGGTAGTGCAACTCCCGCGCTACGAGGGTTACGGCATGGCACCGCTCGAAGGCATGGCCTCCGGCGTGCCCTTCGTCGCCACCGATCAGGGCTATTATCGGGCCTTCTCCGGGCAGGGCACCTGCGGCACCATCACCTCCGAAACCGGTGCGGCGGATGCGCTTCACGGGTTGCTGTCCAACCCCGAGCGCCACGCCCGCATGGCCCGCGCCGCCCGCGAGGCCGCTGAATCCCATTTCAGCATCAGCCGCGAGGCCGATGGCATCTCCGCGGTCTACGAAACGCTCTGGTCGAAAGGCTGATCGCCCGGCTTCTTCTGGCCAGAAATATCCCGGGGGAGGCCGCAGGCCGGGGGCAGAGCCCCCTACCTTTCACGTCAAAGCGGCATCCGGCGCTCGGCCACCTCCGCCCACCAACTGCACCCAGCGGGGATCACCGCGTCGTTGAAGTTGTATTCCGGGTGGTGCACCGCCGCCGAGGGGCCGTTGCCCACGAGGATATAGGCTCCGGGCCGTGCCTCGAGCATGAAGGCGAAATCCTCGCCACCCATCACCAGCGGCGCATCCGCGCAACCGCCGGAGACAGCCGTCGCTACCTCCGCCGCGAATTCGGTCTGCGCCTCATGGTTCACCATCACCGGGTAGTTGCGCTCGTAATCCAGCGTGATCTTGCCGCCGAAGGCCGCGCCGATGCTCTCGCAGAGCGCACCCATGCGCACCTCCGCGAGGTCGCGCATCTCTTCCGAGAGCGAGCGCACGGTGCCTGCGAGCTTCACCGAGGAGGGGATCACGTTGAAGGCATGCGAGGAAGTCTCCATCGAGGTGATCGAGACGACGAGCTGCTGCGTGGGGTCGGCGTTACGGCTCACGATGGTCTGGAGCGCGGTCACGAGATGCGCGGTGATGACCGAAGGATCGACCGTGTCATGCGGCTTCGCGGCATGGCCTCCCTTGCCCTCGACAAGGATCTCGATCTTGTCGGTCGCGGCAAAGAAGGCGCCGGGGCGGATGGCGAACTGGCCTTCTTCCATGCCGGGCCAATTGTGCATCCCGTAAACCTCCTCGACCCCGAAACGCTCCATCAGCCCGTCGTCGCACATCACCTTTGCACCGCCGCCGCCCTCTTCGGCGGGCTGGAAGATCACCACGACCGTGCCGTCGAAATTGCGTGTCTCCGCAAGGTATCGCGCGGCGCCGAGCAGCATCGCGGTATGCCCGTCATGGCCGCAGGCATGCATCGCGCCCGGCGTCTTCGAAGCATAGTCCAGCCCGGTCTTCTCGTGGATGGGGAGCGCATCCATGTCGGCGCGCAGGCCGATCACCTTGCCGCTCTCGGTCTTGCGCCCCTTGATCACGCCCACCACGCCAGTGCGCCCGATACCCGTCACCACCTCGTCGCAGCCGAAGGCCGTGAGCTTCTCGGCCACCAGCGCCGCGGTGCGGTGCGTCTCGAAGAGAATCTCCGGATGGGCATGAATATCCCGTCGCCATGCGGTGATGTCATCATGCAGCTCGGCAAAGCGATTCTTCACGGGCATTCTATTTCCTTTCATTCTATCAGCGGTTTGGCGCGTAAAGCTCAGGCGATCTGAGCACGAAATGGCCGGGCGAGACTTCCTCGTGGACCGACGCGCCGGGCTCGTGGCCCCTTGGGTGTATAGGTGAGGGAACCGCGCGGAATTGCAACTCCCTTTCCACGCGCCGCGCCTTGGGGTCAGGCACCGGCACGGCGGAAAGAAGCGCGCGCGTATAGGGATGGCGCGGGTCTTCGAGCACCGCCCCGCGCGGCCCGCGTTCCACGATCCGGCCCAGATACATCACCGCCACCTCGTGGCTCACCCGCTCCACGACGCCCATGTCGTGGCTGATGAAGAGAAAGGAGAGGCCCAGCTCGGCCTGCAGCTCCATCATCAGGTTCAGCACCTGCGCCTGCACGCTCACATCGAGCGCGCTCACCGCCTCGTCGGCGACAATGAGGCGCGGCGAGAGCGCAAGCGCCCGAGCAATGGCCACGCGCTGGCGCTGCCCGCCGGAAAGCTCATGCGGGTAGCGGCGCAGGAGTTGGCGCGGCAGGTGCACCCGGTCAAAGAGATGGGCCGCGCGATCCATCCTGTCGGAAGCGGTTCCGATGGAATAGTTCTTCATCGGTTCAATGACTTGCGAAGCGATATTCATCTGAGGATCGAGGCTGCCGAACGGATCCTGAAAGATCATCTGCATGTCACGCCGCGCCTGCCGCAACTCGGCCTGTCCCAGCCCGGTGATCTCCTGCCCGCCCAGTGCGACGCGCCCCCGGAGCGGCTCCACCAGCCGCAGGATCGACCGCCCGGCGGTGGATTTCCCGCAACCCGATTCGCCCACCAGCGCGAGCGTGGTGCCGCGCGCGAGCGAGAGGCTCACATCCTCCACCGCATGCACATTGGCCACGACACGGCGCAAGAGCCCGCCCCGCGCCGGGAAGCGGGTGGTAAGGCCCTCGACCTCGAGCAACGGCTCCGTGCCGGCCGGGATCGGCGCTGACGAACCAGACGCGCCGGGAATCGGCAACGGCTCCGGCAGGGGCTTGCCTCGCATCGCCCCCAGGCGTGGCACGGCGGCCAAAAGCGCGCGGGTGTAGGGGTGCGCGGGCGCATCGAATATCTCCGCAACCGTGCCCTCCTCCACCTTCCGGCCCTCGCGCATCACCACCACGCGGTCGGCCATTTCCGCAACAACGGCCATGTCATGGGTGATGAAGAGCACCGCCGCGCCGGTCTCGCGTTTCAGCCGATCAATCAGCCCGAGGATTTCGGCCTGGATCGTCACATCGAGCGCCGTGGTGGGTTCGTCGGCGATGATGAGGCGCGGGCGGCAGGCCAGTGCCATGGCGATCATCACCCTCTGGCGCATCCCGCCGGAAAGCTCGTGCGGATATTGGCCCATGCGCCGCTCGGGCTCCGGTATGCGAACCTCGCGCAGAAGCTCCAGCGCCGCCGCGCGCGCGGCCCGCCGCCCAAGCGGGCGATGCAGCCGCAAAGCCTCTGCCAGTTGCCACCCCACGGTGAAGACCGGGTTGAGCGCGGTCATCGGCTCCTGGAAGATCATGCCGATCTCGTTGCCCCTGAGCGTGCGCATGAGCCCGGGCGGCGCCTGGGCGAGATCCGTCTCGCTGCCCGCGCGATCGAAGAGGATGCGCCCGCCCGCGATCCGCCCACCGCCGAATTCGACGAGCCGCATCAGCGCCAACGAGGAGACGGACTTGCCCGAGCCGCTCTCGCCCACGATGCAGAGCGTCTCGCCCGGCATCACCTCGAAGCTCACATCCTCCACGCCCGTTGTCACGCCCTCCTGCGAGGTGAACTCCACGCGGAGCGACTGGACGCGGGCGAGCGGCCTTCGGGCTGGGCTGTCGAGCATGGGGCTTCCTGCCGGGAAACGAATGTGAGCGAGGCTAGCGGGGGCGCAGCGCGAGGTCAAACGCGGGCCGGCGCCAGGCCAGCGACACATGTGGCATACACGCCCTGCCCGCTCAGCGCGGCTCGAGCACCGTCACACCCACCGCCGCGGCCCGTGCCAGAGCCGGATCGAGCGACATGGGAATATATTCGCCCCGCCGCCAAAGCTGGGCGAGGTCGTCATAGTGGCGGCTCAGGAAATGCCCCGACTGGCCGGTCGCCACGATGAAGACCGAGCTGTCGGGATCGGCAAAATCGTAGACGCCCCGGTAGCCCGCGCCATGCACGTTCTGGTAGGGATAGGGCTCCTTGCCGCTTGTGCGCCCGCGCAGCAGCGTATGATCGCCGCCCGAGGTCGATTGGCGGATGTTCACGAAGTAGCGCAGCACCGGCACATCACCCAGCACGGGGTGGTCATGCGTGGCCTGGTGCGCATCGCCCCAACGCAGGGATTCGAGCGCGCTGCCGTAACGGTCGCCGATCCACACCAGAGCATCGTCGAGCGCGAGCCGCGCGATCTCGGTGCAATCCTCCTCCTTGGTGGATTGCTGGATGTCGCACCACTCCGCCGCGCCCTCGATGTCGCGGTAGACGCGCTCGATGAAGACCGGATCGGCATGGGTGAACTCGTCGGCCAGCGGGCCGAGCTCGTCGCGGATGAGCCGCTCCATCAGCGCCTTGAGCCAAGCGGCATAGATCAGCGGCTCCGGCAGGTGCTCGTTCATCTCGCCGTTCCAGCTGGAGAGCAGCTCGAGCGCGCGCTGGCGCTGACGCTCGGGCGTGCCCTCGGGCGCGGCCTCGCCGGTGAACCAGAGGTCTTTGCCGATGAGCGGCAGGAGCGAGCGCGCGGTGAAGCTTACCGTATCGAGCTGCGCCTCGATGAAGCTGTCGCGCGTATGCACCTCGCGGCCCTGCATCAGCCGCTGCCAGCGAAACACCCGCTGCGTATCGCCCCATGTGTAGCTCACATGCAGCGGGAAGGGCCGCTCGACGATCTTGTTGTTGGTATTGCCGAGAATCCCCCCCTGCGGCGCCACGAACTCGGGGTTTGCGGAATAGGGCACCATCGCGGGCCAGCGGTTTTCCTCGATCCAGCCCCGGCTCGGCATCCGGCCCTTTGTTTCGTGCGCGGCGTTGCGGCGGGGCATGGCGCCGATCATCTTGAGCGCGATCGTGCTCTCATCGACCAGAGTGAGGTTCTGCGAGGGCGCCACGAAGAATTTTCCTGCCTCGAGTGCCTCTTCCACGGATTGCGAGCGCATCAGCGCCATCGCCGCCGACATTGTGGTGTCGTTGCCCGAAAGCGCCGTCCATGCCAGCGAGGCCACATGGCCCGGGGGCGTGACGGTGGCGAGGTCGTAATGCGTGCCGGGCAGGACGGGGCCGTTCTCCGTCCACCTCAGGGTGAGGGTTATCGGGTCCATGTCCTTGATGCGGATGATGGTGTTCTCGGTGCGGAAGGGCTTGTAGCCGTCGGGCGTGAGATATTCGCCCGTGTTGTCGGGGTTCAGCCGCTCGAAATAGAGATCCTGATCGTCGAGATAAGACGAGGTGAGCCCCCAGCC
>JAVKDQ010000185.1:0-12444 GCA_040222155.1 Roseovarius sp. | reverse complement strand
GCCTTCAAGCAGGCCGGCTCGCTGGTGATCGGCGACAGGGCGGCCTTCTTCACGATCCCGGCCTTCATCAAGCTCAACCGCACCCAGCCCGGAAGCGTCGACGAGCGCACCAACGATGTGCGCATCGTGGGCGAGATCCAGAACTTCGGTGACATTCCCGGCTGCACCATGAAATACGACGCGCCGCTCTTCCAGCAGCGCTGAGGCACCGCCCCGCCGCACCGCTCCCCAAGAGCGGCCACCCACCAGCCCAGCCCGCAAACCGCCACAGGTTGCGGGCGACGTGCCTTTTTGCCCAACATATTCAGTTTTCAGGTTCCAAAACCCGCCAGTCGTTCTATGGTGGGTTATCCGCGACACATTATGTCGCGGATCTATTACTGGTACATAAAGAGAGAAACCAATCATGAGTGTAAAAACACTTTGCGCTGCGCTCGTCGGCGTTTTCCTTGCGACGGGCGTGCACGCTCAATCCGTGGAGTTTCGCGGGGGCGGCGTGTTGCGTATCGAGTCCGACAACTGCATCCAGAACGGCTATACCGGCGCCGGCACGTTCTATTACGTCAATGTCCGTTACCGGCCCGCGCGCGTGGGCTCGAACGGCAACAATGCACGCCTGTCCATTTTCTTCGATTATTTCGCCATGAGCCACGGCGTGACCGGCAAGCTCAACAGCTTCTTCAAGAACGGCCAATCGGTCAATATCGGGTCTCAGGCCTACGAAACGTCCTTCCCGACCAAGGTGAAGCTCGTGAAGCGCGACCCGAGCAACGTCAACGCCAACACCGAGGCCGTCCAGCTCGTCGTGAAGTTCCGCAATTTGGACGAGACCCGCGGCTGCACCGCCTCGCTCGAGTCCGCGCTCTTTGCCCGCCCCTGAGCCGGGTCATCCTGCCATGACGGCGTCGGGCCCCACATACCGGGCCCGGCGCCTTTTTTCTTCTTCCGCAACCCCTCTCTCACCGCCCCGACGCATGCGTTCATCCATGATGCATGGCCCCTCGTATTGTGCATTCTCGCAAATACCGGCTTTCCAAGGCTGACTTCTGGCGTAATGTGCACCATCCCCGGAAAATTATCCCGGGGACTCCTTAACAACAGTGAGAGAAGACGATGGGTTTCAAATCCCTCTGCGCGGCGCTGCTGGGCGTCCTGCTGGCCACGGGTGCGCAAGCGCAGACCGTGGAATTTCGTGGCGGCGGTGTGCTCGTCAGCCAATCGAACATATGCGATCAATACAATTGGGGCAGAGCGGGCGAACACACCTATGCCAATTTCCGGTTCCGGCCGGCCGGCGTGGGCGACAATTCCCCCGATGAACGTCTGACCGTATTCTTCAATTATTACGCCATGAGCCTCGGCGTGAGCGGCAAGCTCAACAAGGTCTTCAAGAACGCGCAATCCGTCTATATCGGCTCCATTGCCTACGAAGCCCAGACCACGGCCCGGGTGAAGGTGACCAGCCGCCAGCCCGCCACCATCAGCGGCACCACCGATTGGGTGCGCCTTGTGGGCGAGATCCGCAATTTCGATGATCTGCAGGGCTGCACCATGACCTTCGAGGCATCTCTCTTCAAACGCCCCTAAAGCGCCTCCCCGAGCGCAGAACGCCATTGCCCCCGTCGCCGCATCCCATGGCGGCGCGGGCCGCCTTGCGCGCTGCGCCCGGTCAGGCCAGTACCGATTTGCGCACCATGTCCCAGTAGAGGTCCTGCACCTCGGGCAGGCTGAGCCGGCCGCCCTCCCGATACCACGTGTTCACCCCGTTCAGCATGGCGATGATCGCCATCGCCGCGATGCGCGGATCGACTACGTCGAAGGCGCCGCGCTCCACGCCCTCGCGCAGGATATCCTCGAGATGCCGTTCATAGGTGCGCCGGAGCACCTCGATCTCGGCGAAATTCTCCGGCGTGAGGTTCCGCAACTCCATATAGGCGATGAACACCTCGTCGGGCCGCTCGGCATGGAAGCGGATATGAAACCGGGTGAACTCGCGCAGCGCGCGCAGCGGGCGGCCACGTTCGGGCAATTCGGCATAGGCGGCGAGCAACTCGTCGAGATGGGTCTTCATCAGGTCGAAGAGCAGCGATTGCTTGTCGGGCGTGTAATTGTAGAGCGCGCCCGCCTGCACCCCCACCTCGCCCGCGATCTGCCGCATCGAGACCGCCGCGAAGCCATGCTTCGCGAAGAGCCGGAGCGCCGCCTCGCGCACCTTCGGCCCGGTCGTGCCGGAATGGGAGCCCTGGGTTCTAGCCATGGCCACAGCATTAACTGAACACCCGTTCAAATCAATGCCCGACTTGCCCCGCACCGCCAAGAAGTGGCATGAGGGGAACAGCGCCCTTCGCGAAAGAGTCCCGTCATGCGCCCGAGCCGCCCTGCCCTGCCCCGCCTCGCCCTTCTGCTGGTGCCGCTCGTCGCCGCCTGCAGCGCCGCGCCGCAGCTCGACCGGGTGGTGAGCCCCGAGGCGCTTCGGGCCGACTATCCCACGCTCGTGCCCGCGGAACAGCTACGCGTGGCAGCGGCCGTTACCAGCCCCGCGCGCCAGCAGGTCACCCCCGAGACCGCCCCGGCGATCGACGCGCGCGCCTCCCGCCTCAAGGCCCGCGCCGCCGCGCTGCGCGGCGAGGTGATCGACCGGGAGTCGAAAGACAGGCTCGGCAGCTCGATCACCATCGACGAGGAAGACACCTGACGCCCCCGCGCCGGCGCCGCACCCGTTGAAAACCCGCGTTGCAAGCCCGCGCGCAAGCGGCTACACGCCGGTGAACACATCCCCAGAAGCCGCAACCGGAGCGCGCCCATGACCACCCCCTTGCGCCTTGGCATCGCCGGGCTCGGCACCGTTGGCACAGGTGTCGTCAAGATCGTCCGCCAGAAAGCCAACCTGCTGGCCGAACGCGCAGGCCGCCCGGTGACGATCACCGCGCTCTCGGCCCGCACCCGCGACAAGGACAGGGGCGTCAACATCTCCGGCTACGACTGGGAAGACGACCCCGTTGCGCTCGCCACGCGCGAGGATGTCGACGTGTTCCTCGAGCTGATGGGTGGCTCCGACGGCCCCGCCAAGGCCGCCACCGAGGCCGCGCTTTCGGCGGGCAAGGACGTGGTCACCGCCAACAAGGCGATGCTCGCCCTCCACGGCCAGGCGCTGGCGGAACTCGCCGAGGCGCAGGGCCGCGTGCTGCGCTTCGAGGCCGCCGTTGCGGGCGGCATCCCGGTGGTCAAGGCGCTCACCGAGGGGCTTGCCGGCAACGACATCACCCGCGTCATGGGCGTGATGAACGGCACCTGCAACTACATCCTCACCCGGATGCAATCGGCGGGCCTTCCTTACGAGGAGGTCTTCGAGGAAGCCAACCAGCTGGGCTATCTCGAGGCCGACCCCACGCTCGACGTGGGCGGCATCGACGCGGGCCACAAGCTGGCGCTGCTCGCGGCCATCGCCTTCGGCACGCAGGTCGATTTCGGCGCGGTGGAACTGGAAGGCATCCAGAAGGTCACCATCGCCGATATCCGCCATGCCGACGATCTGGGCTACCGCATCAAGCTTCTGGGCGTCGCCCGGATGACGGGGCGCGGGCTCGAACAGCGCATGTCGCCCTGCCTCGTGCCCAAGCGCAGCCCGCTCGGCCAGCTCGAGGGCGGCACCAACATGGTGGTGCTCGAGGGCGACCAGGTGGAGCAGATCGTGCTGCGCGGCCCCGGCGCGGGCGAAGGCCCCACCGCCTCCGCCGTGATGGGCGATGTGCTCGACATCGCGCGCGGCGTGCGGATCAACACCTTCGGCGTGCCCGCCAAGGCGCTCACCAAGGCCACACCGGCCAAGACGGCAACCCCCGCGCCCTATTACCTGCGCATGGCGCTGGAGGACAAACCGGGCGCGCTCGCCAAGGTCGCCACCGCGCTCGGCAATGCCGGCATCTCGATCGACCGGATGCGCCAGACCAAGCACAAGGACAACACCGCGCCGGTGCTGATCGTGACCCACAAGACAACCCGCGACGCGCTGGAAGAGGCGCTCGAGGCCATGTCGGCGCTCGACGTGATGGCGCTGCAGCCCGTGGCGCTGCGGATCGAGAGCGTTTGAGGGGAGTGCACTGAGCAAATGCCAAGCGCGGAATCAAGGCCGAAGGCTGCCGCGCATCGCAGGGCCGCCCCCCGGCCCGGCGATTAGTCTCCACCAGCGCGCCGCTCGAGCTTTGTTCGGCGGTGGCAGCCATTAAGCGCTCAGCACCGACGGAGGATCGCCGCACCGCGGCCCTGCGATGCGCGGCTCCGCACCACAACCTCACCCGCCGCCCTTGTCTGTCGCGCCCCCGCCCGCTAAGCCTGACGCCAATCAATTTCCAACGGAGCCACCATGTCCGCCACATTCGATGACGCCTATCTTTCCCTCGCCCTCGCCCGGGTTTCCGAGCAAGCCGCCCTCGCCTGCCGCCCGCTGATCGGCCGGGGCGACGAGAAGGCCGCCGATCAGGCCGCCGTCAACGCCGTGCGCGAGGAGCTGGGCAAGCTCGACATCGCGGGCGTGGTGGTGATCGGCGAAGGCGAGCGCGACGAGGCCCCGATGCTTTACATCGGCGAGGAAGTGGGCACCGGCAAGGGCCCCGGCGTCGACATCGCGCTCGACCCGCTCGAAGGCACCACCATCACCGCCAAGGCCATGCCCAACGCGCTCACCGTCATCTCGATGGCCCCGCGCGGCACCATGCTGCATGCGCCCGATGTCTACATGGAAAAGCTCGCCGTGGGCCCGGGCTACCCCGAGGGCGTGGTCTCGCTCGAGATGTCGCCCGCCGAGCGCGTCGAGGCACTGGCCAAGGCCAAGGGCTGCAAGCCCTCCGAGATCACCGTCTGTGTGCTCGAACGCCCCCGCCATGAAGAGGCCATCGCCGCCCTGCGCGGCGTGGGCGCCTCCGTCTATCTCATCGGCGATGGCGACGTGGCGGGCGTGATCCACTGCTCCGACCCGGAGACAACCGGCATCGACATGTACATGGGTTCGGGCGGCGCCCCCGAGGGCGTGCTGGCCGCCGGCGCGCTCAAGTGCCTCGGCGGGCAGATCTGGGGCCGGCTCCTCTTCCGCAACGACGACGAGCGCGGCCGCGCCGAGAAGGCCGGCATCACCGATCTCAACCGCATCTATGCGCGCGACGAGATGGTGACCGACGATGTGATCTTCGCCGCCACCGGCGTCACCACCGGCTCGATGGTCGCAGGCCTCAAGCTGCGCGACGGGTTCATCGAAACCGAAACCCTGCTCCTGCGCTCGAAAACCGGCGAGCGGCGCCGGATGACCTGCCGTCACACGCTGTGACGGCGGCCTTCCTCGGCGTCGAGGCCTCGCTGACCGGGCGGCGCTGGGTCGGCCCCGGGCTCGAGGCCGAGCGGCAGGCCGAGGCGCTGGCGCAGGCCACCGCGCTCCCCCGCCCGCTCTGCCAGACCCTCGCGCGCCTCGGCGTCCCCCCCGAGGAGGCCGCAGGCTACCTTGAGCCGCGCCTGCGCGACCTTCTGCCCGACCCGCGCAAGCTGAAGGACATGGAACAGGCCGCCGCGCGTTTCCTGGAGGAGGTCGCCCGCAAGGGCCGCATCGCCATCTTCGCCGATTACGACGTGGATGGCGGCAGCTCGGCGGCCCTGCTCATCGACTGGCTGCGCCAGATGGGCCTTGCCGCCACGCTCTACATCCCCGACCGGATCGACGAGGGCTATGGCCCCAACGAGCCTGCCATGGCCGAGCTGGCCTCCGCCAATGATCTCATCATCTGCGTCGATTGCGGCACCTTGAGCCACGAGGCCATCGCCGCCGCCAAGGGCGCCGATGTCATCGTGCTCGACCATCACCTCGGCGGCGAAACGCTTCCGCCGGCCGTGGCCGTGGTGAACCCCAACCGGCAGGACGAAACGGGCGAGCTCGGCCATCTCTGCGCGGCAGGCGTGGTCTTCCTGATGCTGGTCGAGGCGGGCCGCCAGCTGCGCGAGGCGGGCCGGCAGGGCCCCGACCTCATGGCGATGCTCGATCTTGTCGCGCTCGCCACCGTGGCCGATGTGGCCCCGCTCAGGGGCGTCAACCGCGCCTTCGTGCAGGGCGGGCTCAAGGTGATGGCACGCCGCGCGCGCCCCGGCCTCGTGGCGCTCTCCGATGTGGCCCGGCTCGACACCGCGCCCACCTCCTACCACCTCGGCTTCGTGCTGGGGCCGCGCGTCAACGCGGGCGGGCGCATCGGCAAGGCCGATCTCGGCGCGCGCCTGCTGGCCTCCTGCGATCCGGCCGAGGCGCAGTCCATGGCCGAGCGGCTCGATCAGCTCAACTCCGAGCGCCGCGAGATCGAGGCGGGCGTCACCGCCGCGGCGCTGGCGCAGGCCGAGGAGCGTGGGCTCGATGCGCCCCTCGTCTGGGCCGCCGGCGAAGGCTGGCATCCGGGGGTGGTGGGCATCGTCGCCTCCCGCCTCAAGGAAGCCACCAACCGCCCCGCCGTGGTGATCGGCTTCGATGGCGACGAGGGCAAGGGCTCGGGCCGCTCCGTCTCCGGCGTCGATCTCGGCGCCTCGGTGCAGCGCCTCGCGGCCGAGGGGCTGCTCCTAAAGGGCGGCGGGCACCGCATGGCCGCCGGGCTCACCGTGGCGCGCGCGCAGCTCGAGGCGGCGATGGATCGCCTCTCGGAGCTACTCGCCCGGCAAGGCGCAGGCCAGACAGGCCCCGCCGATCTGGCACTCGACGGCATGATGATGCCCGGCGCCGCCACGCCCGAACTCGTCGAGCGGCTCGAGGCCGCGGGCCCCTTCGGCGCGGGCGCGCCCGGCCCGCGCTACGCCTTCCCCGAGATGCAGATCCGGTTCGCCAAGCGCGTCGGCGAAAGCCACCTCAAGCTGCGCATCGGCGAGGGCAGCGGCCCCCAGCTCGACGTGATCGCCTTCTCGGCCTTCGACACCGGCCTCGGCCAGCGGCTCGAGGCTCATGGCGGCGCGCGATTCCACCTCGCGGGCAAGCTCGGGCTCAACACCTGGGGCGGCCGGCAAACCGTGCAACTGCGCCTCGAAGACGCCGCCCCGGCCTGACGCGCCCCCTCTTCCGGGCCTCGCCAGACCCCCGCGAAAACATTTGCGTCAAAGAGTGAAAATTTCGGAAATTGTCTCTTGCGCAGGCCGCGTCTCTTTTATAGTTAGCAGCTCACGCCAAGGCATGGCCCGTTCGTCTATCGGTTAGGACGCCAGGTTTTCAACCTGGAAAGAGGGGTTCGATTCCCCTACGGGCTGCCACTTGCGTCATTTTCATCATACTTTTCAAGCGCTTAGGAATAGCCTCAATGGCTACCCCACATGCTACCCATTAACTTGGATGTTATAGAATGTTGCGTGGAATCGCGCTTCTGCTACGGTTCAGGCTGTATAAGGAAGGGATAGTGATATGAGCGAAGAAGCGACAGAACCTAAAATGAGCGACCACCTTGAGGCGTTGCGCACAAGGTTGGCTGGTAACGTGCCCCGCGAAGAATTCGACGCTCTTTCAGAAGCAACTGAGATGGTGAAAAAACTAGAACGGGCAGCCGTCGAAAAGTCACCGGGCGAACAGCAAGCAGCCATGACACAATTCATGGTCAAGCTAATGCAACAGTCCTAACCCCTACCCGACTTCGGCAACATCTCCTGCCACGTCAGCGCATATCGCACCGCCTCGGGAATACCCATCTCGGGGCAGTCAATGGTGGCCTCGATCACCGTTACCCAGCCCAGCCGGATCAACGCGCCACCATCCTTCCGGGGCTTGGGATCACGATAGACCCATTCCCCCGTCAGTTCCCCGCGATCATCGACGGATTGCGCGGCTTCCTGAACGCTATGCACGTCCCACCACTCCGGCGGATAGAACACTTTTGCCGTTTGACGGGCGAGCGGATCAGTCAGGAGATACCGCACCCGCCGTTTGCCTACGCCGTAACCCAAGCGTTCCTCCACCACCGGCCACGTCTCAGGGGCAAGGCTCGGCGCGCCGTGTGGCGCATCTGGATAACCGCCGTCGATAATCTTCTGCGACCAAGTGAGGTCCGAGAGCTTACTGATTTTTTGCACGCCAATACCCCGCTGCCCGTTTGCGCCGATGATCACGCCACTCGGGATCGGTCTGATACTTCTCACGCACGACAGGCCGCATGTCGGCCCGATATTCAGGCGTCCGGTGACGGCGCAGCGTGCATTCGACACAGCACGCACTGGTCACATGCCGCTCGGCAACGTGTCCTTTCTTGCAGGGGTTGCCGGTGAAATAGCGTTTCAGCCCCAGCGACTTCGCGGTTTGGCGATCCACTTGCGGCCCCCAGTAGAAAGTTTCAGGCGGGTCCAGAACGGGCAGGATGTATTTCTCTTCATTCGCCATCACTCGCCCCAGTCCACCAGCCGCATCGCCGCGTCAGGATCAACACCGGCTTCCTTGGCCATCGCCATCGCCTGCACGATGGTCGCGGCTGCACGCGCACGCCCGCCAGCATCGAAGGCTTGTAGCGGTCGCATAACGTCGATGGTGACGGGCGAACCCAGCTTGGCGGTCAGTTCCTCGGCCATGCACATGGCAATGGGTTGCAGCGTCCATTGTGCCAAGTCGCGTTGCGCCTCGCGTACAAGCGGCCCCTGGGCGTTGTCAGCCACCAGTGCGGGAAGGATGCCGTAGGCGCTCAGAATAGCCCCCTTGGCGGCTCTATGGCTTTCCACGGCCATCGTGCCCTCAAGCTTCGGCGACAGGCTGCTAGGACGCCAATCCTGCGCCGGGGCGGCACCACCAGCGGCAGCACTCTGGACGCTTTCACGAAGCATCACCTTGCCCCTACGGGCACGGAACCCACGGGCCAGCGTTTCCATATCTGTTTCGGGCGACTCCGGGAACGGAACCACGCTGGACCCAAGGGGCGCGTTTGCGTAGACCTCGTCCAGGGCCGTTTCCAATGTGTGGAGCAAACCCGCCGACAAGGACGCACGGCGCAGCGGAGATACCCCATAGAACGGCGTCACCGCATCCGCACCGATAACGAAATGCAGCACCTCAGCAGCCAAGGCGGTCACACTACGCGCGCCACCGGATTCGTACAGCGACAGGCGGTAAGCATTCGGGCGACTATTCCGCGTGGAAAATTCCCAATCCGCAGCGGGCAACAGTCCATCGTCACCGATCAGAAACACAGCTTCGCCACGCAGGGCCAACGAGCGGGCCGTCACAGCCATGTCGCGCCGCGTAAGCAATGTGGTGCCGTCAACGTCAGCAGCCGACAGTGCCCCCTCCCAGCGGCTGACAGCGGACTGCACCGTGGCCGTCAGTTCACCCAACCCGGATTGCCCGCTGATCCACTGTTCTCGTGCGCCGATGACCTGAGCGGTAAATCCGCCGGTCGAGATGGATCGGGTTTCCTCGGGCTGGGGTTTCTTGCGTTTGAATAGGTTAAACATATGCGGTTCCAGACTTGCGGTAGCGCCGCAGCAGATCGGCAGCGCCTGAATTATGAATGGCCTTCGCCATGTGATCGGCCTTGCGGGACCAGCTTTCCGAGATATCGCCCACGTCGATACTGTAGCGGGATACGCCACCGGGCGCGTCGTCGGTCGCGGCCATGTACTCGGCGAGGCGGATGTATGCGGCGTTCACCGTTTCGGTCGGGGTAGCCCCGCCGATGGTGCAGCGGACAACCGACTTACTGCGGAGAATGACCTGCCCGAACCCGTCAATAGTAGCGGTCTCACCATCGACGCTATCCACCACGAACGGCGCATAGGGCGGTTGCCACTTCACTTCGCAAGGCGGGTTCACCACGAAGTCGGTGACGGTTTCAGACCAGCGATAATTCGTCCAGCTTTCAAGCCGGTCCCAGATCACGGCAGCGGGGATTGCAGCAGCTTCCGTTGATAACCCTTCCGGCGCGTCGGGATAGGCTACAGAAACCTCAGTCTCGGATTCAATAAATTGGCTGGTCATCAGCGCCACCTCAGACTTGCATGGGCCTTGATCGGGATGAACGGCGCGTCCGGTTGCCAATTGCGTTCTTCGACCTGGGCTTCGTCGTATGCGGGGCGCGTCACAATCGAGAGTTCATAGAGAAGCGCCGCGAAGATCGTCCGAATAAGCGCGGTGCCCTCGGAAGGGTCCTCTTCCTCGACCTTCTCGGCCATAGGAACGGCACGCGGTGGCGGCAGGCGAAAACCCGGTGAAATGCCGATGGTCAGACCGGCACGCAGGGAAGCGAGAATGTCCTGAACGTAAGACACATCCTGCATTTCGTCGGAAATAACAGCTTCGAAGGACAGGGCCTCGTCACTATCGGCCAGCGTCAGAGTGCCAGATTTACGGCTGGCGAGGACGCGGTTATAGTCATGGCCCGCGAGCATATGAATGTCTTCCTCGGGCCGATCCACTCGATAAGAAAAGGCACGCGGCGCAATCACCTCTTTGCGAGGCCGTCCACCGTTGCGACCGCCATCCGACAGGACAGCGCGCTTGCCATAGGGAAACCGACCGGCGAGAAGCAGGCCATGACTGGCCCGCTTCCTCAGTTCGAGTTCGCCATTGTCAAAGGCGTGCAGCATTAGGTGCCGCTTTCCAGTTCCAGACCGCTGATCAGCTCAAGCTGCGAACCACGGGCAACGGTTACGTCCACGGTCGCCAGAGCCGTCAGTCGAAGCCCGCCGGAATGCGCATCCGAATAGGGGTCGCGAATCAGGTCGATTGCGCCCCACGTCCCCACGAAGATCGGAGACACGCCGCCTGCGTTCGTGGTCAGCAGCACCTGCGTTTCTAGCGGATCGCCGGACGGCGCAGCAAGCGCGTTCGTGGTCATCGTCGGCGCGGGCATGTTCTTCAGGAACCGGTCCCATTCAGTGATGCCGGTATTTGTGAAGGCTTCTAGCCCGTCCAACACGTCCCAGAGTTCTGGGCGGATCAGCGTCTTGATACCAGCAGGGCCGTTGGCAGCATTGGCCGTCATGAAACGCACGACAGCCGACCGCAGGGCCGACCACGACGCCATGCCAGCGGCATCGGTATCGGTAATGCCGTAGGTAGATTGCCCGGTGATAACGCCCAGCGGTTGCCCATTGGCACCCGTGCCAAGGAAAATCGCCTTGTCCAGTTCCGTCTGCACTGCGCTCTGCATGTCGCGGCGCACGGCCTGTTCCATCGCGCTACCGGATTGCTTCATTGCCTTGCGCGTGATTTTCATCTGGATGCCAAGGTTATGATCCGGGGCGAGCGCCTTGTCGGTGGTCGCGAAGACAGTGGGACCGGCGACGTTGGCCGTCTCCCCGTCTGCCCAACCTGCGCTGACGCTGGACGTAACAACGGGCCATTCAACTTCGCCCTGCGCGATATTGATCATCTGCGCGCCCATGCGACCGGCAACGCTGTCCGGGAACAGGCGGTCAATGATCGGGCGGGTCTGGATCGGGTCAGGCGTACCGCTGGCGATGGTCTCGCCCGCGCGCTGTTCAAGCGCCTGCCACGGGATAGGCACGCCGCGATAGCCGTTCTGGCTCCGCAGTTCCTGCACGACTTCGGCGGTTGCGCCATCAAGCGCGCGCCCTTCATCAAGTGCCAATACGGCCTGACGGAGTTCGAACCGGTCGATCAGATCGGAAAATTCGCGATCCTCGCGTTTCTCAAGTTCCTTACCGGCGACCGAACGTTCTTCGTCTTCGCTAATCAGAGCGGCGCGGTAGCGCTTTTCGTTCGTTTCGTATTCTACCGACAGATCATCAATAGAGCGGGTTTCATTATCGTCAGGGTTTTCTTTGCCAACCAGTTTCGCGAGTTCTTCACGAATGGTGGATTGGCGCTTTTGAATTTTTACGCTTTCCAGCATTAGGATATCCTTAGAATTGTTAGGTCATCATGACAAAAACAATTCTAAAGGACGGCAATCACTTTCAAAAAATCGGGCATGTTTGTTTTCAAAAGTTTATCCCATGCCGCCATTTCCGGCGTTCTTTCCGGCTGGCCCAATTCTCGCCGGGTATGCTGAATATGGCAACTGGGGCACAGCGTTTTTAGATTATCCAATTCATACGCCAGTTCAGGGTGCGTCCGGATCGGCTTCATGTGGTGAACCTCAAGGCGTCCAACAGCCCCGCATTCTACACAGCACCAGTTGTCCCGCGTCTTGGCAAGTTTGCGCACCGCAGCCCAGCGTTTTGTCTTGTAGATGCTGGCCCCGTGCCGATGAAACTTCATGCCCATGCGTAGCGAGGGGCCTTTGGGGCGGGTAGCTCTTGACGCCGTTGCGCCTCGGAAACGGCAAGGATGGTCGCGCAGGCCGCGTCAATTCTGGACATGCTGCGGCGCTTACTGGTCTTCATGTTGTTCGCATCATCGCGCACGATAACCGTATTCTTGAGCGCGTTGCGGAGCAGTAGGTTAGGTGTCGTCTGAATGTCGCCGTCATAGGCTGCCCTGCGAAAACGGTCTAT